>CANORV010000001.1 GCA_947569245.1 uncultured Mycoplasmatota bacterium
CAATTCATTTATCATCAGTTTTTGGCTTCACCAACACTACTTGACAAAGAACCGTTGAACATACTACTTTTTTGATGATATTTTCCATAAAATAGATACCTTCAATACTTATCTCAAATAAAAACTACTAAATTCATCAATTGTTTGAAACACTACAATTAGCAGTTATTTTTACATATTATTATTTATATATTCAATTAAACATTTAATAGTATACATATCAAAATCAAAATTGTCCTTTAATGATAACTCAAAAATAATATTTGGATTGTTAGTTAGAGAGGTCATTTTTACTTCATACTTTCCTTTTCCTTTATTGGATAAAAAATATCTTTTTCCTTCAGATAAAATATCACTATCAATATAACAATCACTTTTATTTAAACATAAAGGCATATCTAAAACCAGTTTTTTACCGCAAGTTTTAAGTGAATATCTATATTTTGAAAATTTTAAGTATAAACATCTTTTAAAATCATTATAATATGTTTTAGGCAAATCTTGACTACCACTTTTCTTTCTTCTAAAAATGGTTTTAACCTTGAAAATTTGATTAAGATGGTCAAGTGAAAATATTCTTTTGACTCCATCATTATCAACTGATATAACAAATTCAATATTTTTATTTTTCATATTCGAAACAATCCAATCAAATGCAACTTTATCTGAAATAGGAACACACATCCCACTTTGAGAAACACTACTATATAATTTAAAATTTTTATTTAATATATTAATAATCTCTTCAGAATACTTATTAGATTCATACTTATTTTTACCTCCATAAACAAATTTATTATCTTTAATTTCAACAACAAATTGAGATGTTTGTGAAATAGGCATTTTCGTTTCTACATAAAATTTCTTTCCATTAGAATTAATAGTTATTTCAATGTCTGAAACTGTACTATCAGAACCTCCATATTGTTTAACTAAAACATCATAATCTTTTAACATCTGTTGAAGAAATTCTGTCATTTCACTTTCAAAATCTTCCCATTTCTTCATATTACCACCTACTAAATATCTTTTAATCCCCGAAATACCTCTTTTAATAAATTAATTGGAACACTGTTTCCAAATTGTTTTAATGATTGATTGTCATTCTCTATTATTTTAAATTCTTCAGGAAAGCCTTGTAATCTAGCGGCTTCCCTTGGACTTAATTTTCTTACTCTACCATTTATATAATATGCACCAGTTTTTGAGGCAGCACCACCACTTGAAGCAGCAAGAGTTATTCCTATCCCATTTTCATGATAAATTCTATTACCCTGTCCACCATTACCAATAACACCTATTTGAAAAGGTTTTTGAACCTTGCCATTTCTTATTATTTCGTTTAATTTTTTTTCATCTATATAAATATCTTTTCTATTTAATACATATTTATCAGTAAGTGAATCATCCTCTTTTATATCACTAATAGTAATAAAATTATTAGATGGTTCTGGAAATTTAAAATTACCGTTATCAATATCTTTTTTTATACAGACAATCATAATTCTTTCCCTATTTTGAGGTAAGTTAAAATCCTTAGCATTAAGGACTTTGAAATATATATTATAATTTAAACTATCAAGTATGTTTGAAATAACTTCAAAAGTTGCCCCATCATTATGTGCTTTCAAATTTTTAACATTTTCTAAAAATATAATTTTAGGTTTGTGATAACTTACAATTCTTACAATATCAAAGAACAATGTCCCTCTTGTATCTTCAAATCCTTTTTGCCTCCCAGAAATACTAAAAGGCTGACATGGAAAACCAGCACATAAAATATCAAAATTTGGAATGTCTTTTTCATCTATTCTTGTTATATCTCCATAAGGAACCTCTCCAAAATTTAATTTGTAACTTTCTTGGCAATATTTATCTAATTCAGATGAAAAAACACATTTGCATCCAAAAGATTCAAGTGCATATCTAAAACCACCTATACCAGCAAATAAATCTATAAATTTCATTTCTTTTAATTTCATGATATGACACCACCCTCTCGTATAGATTATACCATAATCCAGGTTCATATAATAATTTTTATAAAATTTTATAACAAAATATTTGTTGAGTATTTTAATAAAAATATTAACTTTTAAACATCTCAAGTTACACTTGATAGATAAAATCATAAAAAAATATTAATTCATAAGAAAAGCAAAAATTCAAGAACCCTAATTTAAAATTACCATCAAAAATATATATTATAATAAGAATAATAATTACTAATATTTATTTATAAAATAAAACTGTTGATTAATATTTACCAACAGTCTAAAGCCTATTTTAAATTTAAAAATAATTTTTTATACTATTTATTTCTGTGATCTAAGTTTTAAAATTTTACCGCAACATTCTCTTTTTTCACGACAAATATTTTGCGTTTCACATGTTGGTCCTAAAATGCTAGAAAATAATTTAGCATCTTCTAATTTTTTTATCTCATCATGCATTCCATAAGCCATTCCTCTAGTTTCCCATTGTGACTTATTACACTTTCTAAGTTCCAATATATGTTTTAAAGTAAATCCATCAATATTTGTCATAACATTAACCATATTACCACAAAGAAGAAAATATAATAAATCCTCTTCTCTTACACCATAATCATCTTTTACATGTCTATACATTTCATAATTAAGTTTATGCAAATTATCATAATCTACTTTCAATTTACCATTTATCTTTGGAGGAGTTTTATATTGTCTTAAATCAACATTCTTTAAATCTGGTAACATAATATGATGAGTACGATGTCTTGTTAAATGTGTTAAAACAGCAAGTGAACAAGGTATTTGAAAATCAAAATTAACTTGAGTTAATTCCAATCCATCTGAGTCATAAGCAATATGTCTCATTAAATCACGTTTAAAATTCTTATCTTCACTAGAAAGTTCATTATAAACTCTAGTTGCAGATAATCTATCAAGTTGAAAACGTCTCATAATACTAGCAATTAAAATAGTATCATCAAGATTTGCTGTTCTATTTAGTAAACAAGCTTTTTTTATTACTTGATAATTTTGATTATCATCTGATATTTTAGAAGATAAATAAGAATCAACTTTATCCTCTAATAAAACATTTTCTTTATCGATTACATTTTTAAGATATGGTGCATCAACTAAGGAAATTTCCCTTAATTTCTCACCAAACTCTCGAAGTTCTGAAATCTTACTATATTTACGTTTAGTAAATTTTATAATCATATCCTTTAAAGTATGAGCATCTATTGTCATAAAAATATTAGAATTTGTACAATATGGCATAACAAAACGAGCATCCTCATTACTTATTCCGTTTTCCATAAGATATTTATAAAAATCAAATATCATATTCATATGATTATTATATTCCCTTTTTATAACAAAATTATTATTTAAAATATTATCACTTTTATCATGAAAATCTGGAACATATATTCCAGCACTAGAAAAATCAACTTCTCTTCTTGATTTTATTGTAAAACCAGCAAAACGCTCCTTAATTATTTCCTGTTCCAACATAATTGAAACATCTTTAATTGCAAAAACAAAATAATCGTGATCAGTTATAGAATCATGTCCCATACTAATTACATTATTAATAAATTTACAATTTTCCTCCAATGTTTTGTTCTCACTTACTTGAAGAATTTCAAAAACATTTCCCATAAATCTAGATAATCTTCCTGCTGATGCAACAATTTCACTACGTCTTCCTACTTCCAAACCTTTTACAATGTCAATTATATCTAAATCTGCCTTTCTCTTAATTAACTCTTCTTCAAGCTTCTTATAATCAATAGCTCCAATTAATTTTACTTCCATAACCTTACCTCCATAATTTAAATATATCAAACATTATTAGTTTTAACCAATTATCTATGTCAATTAACAAAATTTTACAAAACACAAATTTATAATACTTTAAAACATTCTAATTATATAATCTAGACTTTTCCTATTTTTTTAACTTTTTCACAATTAATAGTATTATCATCACTCTTATTATCATCATAAGAACTAATTACCTGATTAATAAAAGTAGCAGAAGAAATATCATATTTACTTTTTAAATAATCTTCACTACTCATGTATTCAAGAGTACATATATATCCATTTTTTCTATAAACAATAGGAAATTCCATCAAACATACTTCTCTTGTCTTTGGACTTACAAGAGCTAAAATTATTCCAGCTTCTTCGTCTATAACAAAATCCATCATTTTTCCATACCATTTTTTTCATCTGTATCTTTAAAATGATAACAATTTCCAAACTCCTTTAAAATAAATCTAGACTCTTTAGTTCTAATAAGACATGGTAATAAAATTGCTTCACATCCTTTATCATCTACATCAAAATAAATAATAGTATTAGAAAACTGATGTCTAATTGCACCTAATCTACAATTACGTAAAATTTTATATTTTAACTTATCCATATTTAAATCTCCTTTATCTTAATTACAAATATCACTTTTATAAATCTTGGCAATTGCCTCTGCTACTTTAATTCCATCCATTGCAGCTGTCGTTATTCCACCAGCATATCCTGAACCTTCACCACAAGGAAAAAGTCCCAAAATATTTGCCTCATACCCCTCACTTCTTTCAATCCTAATTGGGGATGATGTTCTGCTTTCTATTCCAAAAAGAAGAGCATCACTAGAAGAAAAACCATTAATCTTCTTTTCAAAATCACACATTGCTTCCTTTATAGCATCTGAAACAAAATAAGGCAAACATTCATTTAAATTAGCTAAAGTTACTTTTCCTTTTACAAGTGGCTTAATAGTACCAAAATGACAACTAGGTTTATTAATAACAAAATCTTCATATCTTTGAACAGGAATATTACCATGTCCAACCTTATAAGCTTTGCTTTCTAATTCTCTTTGAAATTTAATACCATCAAAAAGAGAATTTCCAAAATCACTTGGATTAACAGTAACAACAATAGCACTATTAGCAACACCAGTATCTCTTTTATGATTACTCATTCCGTTTACAACTAACATATTTTCCTCACTCGATGCATTTATCACATAACCACCTGGACACATACAAAAGGAATATACTCCTCTACCACTTTTAGTAGTATAAGTTAATTTATAACTAGCTTCTTTCATAATTTTAGAAAAATCTCCATATTGGCTCTCATTTATCATATCCTGAGGATGTTCAATCCTAAGACCAACAGCAAAGGATTTAGGTTTCATTTCTACACCTCTTTGATAAAGCATCTCAATTGTATCTCTTGCACTATGTCCAGTAGCAAGTATTAAACAATCACACTCTATCTTTTTACTACCATTAACAAAAATACCAGTAATTTTATTATTACTAACTAAAATATCCGTAAGTGTAGTATTATATCTAAACTCTCCACCCATTTTAATAATATCTTTTCTAAGATTTATAATCACTTTTCTTAAAAGATCTGTTCCTATATGTGGTTTTGACAAATACATTATTTCATCATCTGCTCCACATTTAACAAAAACTTCAAATACTTCCTTACCACGGAAAGCTTTATCCTTAACTAATGTATTTAATTTACCATCAGAGAATGTTCCAGCACCACCTTCACCAAATTGAATATTAGAGTTTACATCAAGCTTACCATTTTTCCAAAACTCTTCCACTGTTTCAATTCTTTTTTCTATTTTTTCACCACGCTCAATTATCAAAGGTCTATACCCATGTTTAGAAAGTTCATACGCTGCAAACAAACCCGCTGGACCACTTCCAACAATAATTATTCTTTTCAAAATTTTCTTTGTCCCTGTTATTTTAAAAGAATACTCTTCCTTTGGAGCAAGAAAAATATCTTTAGACTTATTTTTTTTCAAGATTTCACTCTCATTTAATACATCAACATCAACTTCATAAACATAAAAAATATTACTCTTAATTCTAGCATCAATCGATTTTTTTACTATTTTAATATCTTTTATTTTCTCAATCTTTATTCTAAGTATTTTAGAAATTTTTATCTTTAAATTTAAAGCATTATCATCTAAAACACTAATTTTTATCTGCCTTACTCTAATCACTTCTACCTCTCCCCACAGGAAATACCAGCGAGCATTCCACTTAAAAAAGCAAAGGTTAAATTATAACCACCACAATCACCATCAACATCAAGTATTTCTCCTGCAAAGTATAATCCCTTAACTAATTTTGACTCCATAGTATCACTATCAATTTCATCAAGTTTAACACCACCTGTTACAACTTGAGCACAAGAATATGGCCTAGTAGCAGTTATTTTAACTTCAAAAGAAATAAGATTACTAGCTAACTTAACTTTTTCTAAATCAGTCAAATCATTAAAATACAAAAATCCATCTATTGAACTTATATCTAATATGACATCGACCAGTTTTTCATTCAAAATGCCTGCTAACAATTCTCTTATTGTTCTGTCTTTGGCTAAATTATCTTGCTCTTCTAATAATGATAAACAATCATTAATATCAAAAGAAGATAAATTTGGTAGAAAATTAATTTTTATTACTTCACTTACATTTAAATATAATCCCCTACTTACAAATCGACTTAAATTAAAAACACAAATTCCACTAATACCATAATCAGTAAATTGAACTTCTCCAACTTCCTCTTTTATTAATTTACCATCTTCATACAAAGAAACAACAGCATCACTTCTAACACCTGCCCATTTTTTTAAAAACTTTTTATCATCAAGTACTTCAAGTTGTACCAAAGCTGGTAAAACAGGAGTAATTGAATGTTTAAAATTAGTAGCTAACTGATAACCATTAAAATAGTAGTCTTTCTTAAAAGAAGCTATTGATCCAGTAGTAATAATTACCTTATCAAACTTCATAGTTCCATCATTCGTTATTACTTCAAATAACTCTCTATCCTTCCTCACATCTTTAACAAGCACATTAGTTTTAATTTCGACATTTTTATGTTTTAATTCTATCAAAAGAGCGTTTCTAATAGTTGCTGCCTGATTTGAAAACGGATAGTAATATCCATCTTTAATTTTTGGAATTATTCCAATTTTTCGAATAAACTTTTCAACTTCAAAAACTCTATCAATAGTGATTATTTTTTCCAAATTTTCAAAATTATCACTATGATAATAAGAAAGGTTTTGCCTACTATTAAAATAGTTACATCTTCCATTGCCTGTTACAAGTATTTTCTTTCCAATTATATCGTTTCTTTCTAATATAGTAACTTTATTTTCCTTTTTCGATGCATAAATGGAAGCAACCATTCCTGAAGCACCACCACCAATAATTCCAATTGTTTTCATTTATAAAAATCTCCCTTAATTACTAATTATTTTAACACATTTATCTTCCAAAATCATCACTTCTATCAATATTTTTATTATTAAAAAAGTTAATATTTTTCACTATCAAAGCACTCTTTTTATAATAACTTACTATCAAAAACTAATTTACAACCCAAATTTTTATTATAAACAAAAAAGAGATGATAGCATCACTTTCTTATTTTATATCTTTATCAAAATCAACATCACTGACTTCATATTTCCTATGTTTTGAAATTCCACCAAGAATTCTAGTAGAAGACCAACCAATAACTGCTAAAATAAAGAAATATAATACCCCAAAAATAGTAAACTCTGGAGCTGTTTCTGTAAGAAGTCCAATAATAGAAGCACCAGCTGACATACTTGTTACAATTGTCAAACTATCAACTGACTTATTAGTTACATCCTGTTTAATATTATTAAACAACTTTTGTGCTGATAAAACATAATTTTTAGTCATATTCCACAAATACTTTATATAATCAAGTGTATCCCTCAATGTCTCATAACGATATCCTGATATTGCCAAAAACTCTGCAAGTTCCTTATCACTCTTAGCAATTTTTTCTCTTGTTGCAATATAAGTACCCATCTGATGAATTCTTCCATCGATTAAGTTAATTGTTTTAGCATATCCTTCAAGTTTAGTCGTAAATTTAATAATATCAGAACCCTTAACATTAACATTTTCCTTAACAGCATCTATTTTTTCCCAAATGATTCGATGAATATTTAAATAACGATGAAGTTGTCCTTTAAACTCACGAATAAAAACTTGCTCTTCTATGTATCTTTCAATATTATCAAAAGACTGTTTCTTATTATTAATAAAATAATACTTATCTCCACGAACAACATCATATTTATCATTAACAAATTCAAAATATTTCTGTTTTTCGGTTCTAGATAATAAATCAGCCATATCTTCGTTTGCAATTTTATCACATACTATAAAATATGGATAAATTGTTTCAATATTAGCAAGTTCCTTTGGAACAGGAGCACCCAAACAAAATAAATAATTTAGTGCAGGAGACAATCTATTTTCATAATAATCAGTTACATGATCAATATCAGCAAATAATGTATCTTCACTAACCTTTACGTTATTTAAAATAATTAATCCATCTTCAAAAATCTTTACTTTTATATTTAGAGCTGTTGTAAATTCTACATATTCAACTCCAGCAACTCCATAATCAATTTTTCCTATTTCTAATTTTTTTCTAAACTCTGCCAACTTTTCTTCATCTAAAGCAAGTTGACTTTTTGTTTCTCTTAAAAAATCATAAATTTCAGATAACTGTAACATTGTTCTTTGAAACCAACCACCTACATAAACATTACTTATTTTAATCATTCTAACTTCTCCTATTCCTAATCAACCTTTTTTGAAAAAAATCCCGCATCATCAAGGGTAAATCCATAATGCTTATAACATTCGTGTGCAGCATGTCTAAAATTTCTAGACCAAAGTTCCATCACAACACATCCATGCTCTTTAGAAATTTTCTCACATTCTACAAGTAACTTTGTTGCAATGTTATGTCTTCTATACTTTTCCTTAACACAAATATGATTCAAAATAGCATACGTATTCATATTTTCATAAATTGTTGGAATTACTGTTATTTTAGCATGAGCTACTAACTCATTATTATAATATCCAACTAAATAAATTTGATTTTTATCCATCTTAGTTTCCTCAAAAACTCTTTTTGCATAATCCAAACTAGTATTTTCCAAAAAACATTCATTACACAAATTAATAATATTTTCTAAATCATCATAATTTGCAATTCTAAAATCTACTTCCATCTTACCTCTTCCTTCAATTAAAAAATTTATTATCATATTATAAAATAATTATACAATATAACCTGTTTAAAAAAAAAGAAAAATATCGTGATTATACGACATTTTACACTAATGATTACACAATAATCTTATAATAAACTCATCTATAAATTAGTAAAATCAGTTAAATATTAATTTCTTTTAAAAGAAGTATAATCCTAATTATTCTAATTTCATTAACGCTCATAATTTCTGAAGTCTTATTTTTAAAACTTTAACATTTTTTTAATCCATTGCATCTTTTAGACTAAGTAATGTAACACATTCAACGTGATAAGTATTAGCAAACATATCAAACAACTTTATTGAAATTATTGAATACTTTTCCTTTAAAATATTAATATCTCGTGCAAAAGTGCTAATATCACAAGAAGTATAAATAATATTCTTAGCACCAATTGTCATAATACTATCTATAGTTACTCTATCAAGACCACTTCTTGGTGGATCAACAATAATCAAATCGATATCTTTAAAATCATTTATTTTATCAGAAACTTTAGCACAAAAAAAACTAATATTATCAATCCCATTTATCTCTTTATTATAATTACAATCAAGAAAAGCTTCTTCTATTACTTCAATTCCTATAACAGAGTCTACATACTTACTAATTAAAATACCAATTGTTCCTGTACCACAATATAAATCAAGTACCTTTTTACTTTCTACCTTACGAACAAGTGATGTAATATATCGATACATATCCATCATAACTAAGTAATTAACTTGAAAGAACGATTTAGTCGATATTTTAAACTTATAATTATCTATTTTCTCTATTATAAACTTCCTATCAGTTATAAACTTACCATTATAAAATAAAACTGTTACCCTTTTTCTTAACAAATCCAAAATATCATTATCAATATGACCATTAATAACAACTAACATCTCACCAAAGTTACTTACCCTAATCATAACCTCTTTTGGAACTAAACTACTCTTTATTAAAATAGCTATAACATCGTTTATCCTATCATTTAAAAGTAAACACTTATCTATCTTAACAACATTATTACTTTCTCTTTTATAAAAACCTAAATCATGTAAAACAACTTTATTTCGATAATTATATCTATCTTCATAAACAATATCATCAATAGTTAAATTAAAATCAATTCCTGCTTGATGCTTAAGTATTTCTTTAACCTTTCTAACCTTAAACTCCAACTGATTAAAATATTTCTGATGTAATATATGACATCCACCACATTCATTATAATATAAACACTTAACTTCTTCTCTCTCAGGTGACAAAGAAACTAACTCTGTAATTCTAGCTCTTGAAAAATTAGCCTTTATATCTGTTAACTCCATTTTAATAACATCATCTTTTAAAGCTTTAGAAACAAAAACATTCTTATCATTTAATTTTACTATTCCATCACCAAAATAATCCTGTTTTAATACTTTTTTACATTCCATAATAACCACCACTAAAAATTATACATTAAATTTATTATTCATACTAGTTTAAATAAAACTTTTTTTGTACATATTAAAAACAGGTGATAAAATGGACAAACTAATAGACGAAATAAAAATAAAAACAGGTAATAGCAAAGACTTAATTTATAAAAGTATAAAAATAAATAATAAAACTATTTATCTTGTATTTAGTGAAGTTTTAACTAGTGGAGAAGATATCAATAATTTTATCCTAAAAAACATCAGTAAAATTATCGATTTTAAAATAGATATTACAAATGGCCTATTTGAGTTTTTTTATAATTCAATACCGAGCCATAACGTAAGTAAAGTTAGTAATATTGATGAAATTCTAGATAAAATTTTTAATGGCTATGTTGTTTTTATCGAAGAAAATAATTATTTTGCTATGGAAATGAGAGCTTCTCTTGATAGAGGTGTTTCAAATGTTGTTAATGAAATTAGTCTACGTGGTCCAAAGGATGCTTTTACTGAAAATTTTAACAAAAATTTAGGTCTATTAAGAAGAAGAATCAAATGTCCCAGTCTCTTTGTTAAAGATTTAGAAATTGGTAAACAAACAAAAACCAAAGTAGGTATTGCCTATATGAATAATATTTGTAAAATTAAAAATGTCGATCTTATTTTAGAAAAATTATCTTCTATAAATATCGATGGTATAATTGATGCCAGCTATTTAAAAGACTATCTATCAAGCCCTAAAAATCTTTTTCCTACTGTTGTATCAACAGAAAGAGTCGATGTGGCAAGTCAAGCTTTACTTGAGGGAAAAATAGTTATTATAACAGATAACAGTCCATATTGCTTAATTCTACCTTCTTTCTTTATCGATTTTTTTCATACACCAGATGACTATTATCAAAAGGAAATAAGCATCTCATTTTTAAGAATAATTAAACTAATAGCATTTTTAATTGCCTGTTTTCTGCCTGCCTACTATATTGCTATAACTACTCATAATCACGATGCTATAAGTACCAATTTACTATTGAATTTTATTTCTCAAAGACAAAATGTCCCCTTTCCAGCTTTAGTTGAAGCTCTTCTTATGACAATTTCTTTCGAAATCCTAAAAGAAAGTGATTTACGTATGTCTTCTACTATGGGAACAGCTGTTTCCATTCTTGGTGGCTTAATTTTAGGAGATGCCTTAGTATCAGCAGGTATTGTTTCTCCTATTATGATTATTGTCGTTGCAACTAGTATGATTTCAGGTTTAATTTTTTCATCAGTTGATTTAACTTCTGCTATTAGATTTTATAGAATTATGTTAATGATACTAGCAGCATCCCTTGGATTATATGGAATATTTATAGGTGGAATGTTTCTAATAATCCATCTTGTATCTTTAAAGACCTTAGAAGAAGATTATCTAGCACCATTTTCCCCTTTAATTGAAAAAGAACAAAGAGATGCAATTATCAAAACAAATAGTAAAGTAAAATACCGTAATCCCTTACTAACTGATAAAAATAAAGTGAAAGGACGAAGAAAATGAAAAAAATCCTACTATTATTAATAACTTTAATAAGTTCATTATTTTTAACTGGATGTATAAATTACACAGAACTAAATGAACTTTTAGTAGTAACATCTATTGGAATAGATTATCAAGATGATAACTACATCGTATATCTTTATACAATAGATAGCAAAACAGATGATGGTTCAATTGAAAAAGAATATAAAACATTAAAAGAAAAAGCTTCTACTATATCAGAAGCATTTACAAAATTGTATCAAAAATCAAACAAAAAAATATATCTTTCTCACCTCGACTTACTAGTTTTAAGTGAATTTACTTTAAAAACAGACTTAAGCAAAGTAATAAAGTCCTTTCTCTATGACATTGATAATAGAAGTAGTTTTAATATAATAACAACTAATAATATCGAAAAATTATTTCAAGTAGATGACTTTCCAAATAAAGTAACTAGTATTTTTACAACTAATCAAAAGGAAATGAGCTCATATACTTCACTAAATTTTGACACCTTTATAACAAATGTAATCGAAAATAATACTATTATTGTTCCAAAAATAACAGTAAATACTAAAAACAATAATCAAAATAATAAAACAAATAACGAAAATACTAAGCAAGAAGACGAAGAAGAAACGAATGTATTATCAGAAGAAGATATAATATACCAAGAAAGTATTATTGTAAAAGAAAATAATATAGAAAAAATAAATTACCAAGATGTAATTATCTATAATTATTTAACAAATAATATAAAAAGAACAACAATTAACAAAATCAATGTTTTAGATAACTACACCGTTTTAAAAACAGAAAATAACAAGATTAAAATAAATATAATAAGTAATATTTATGATAAAGATCAAAAAAAATTTCCTGAAATGCTAAAAAAGGAAATAAATAGATTTTTAGATACTTATTACAAAGATAAAAAAATAGATATTTTAAATTTAGAAAAACTTATCTATCAAAATCATTATAATTATTATAAAAAATATCAAGATGATTTGATAAATCTTTTAGATTTTAAAATAGATTTAAAAGTAAGTTTAGTAGATACGGAGGTAACATATGAAAAATAAATATAGCATGTTTTCTTTTGATACCCTAACATTCTTTTTAATTGCATCTTTAAGTAGTAACATAGGATATCTTACTTTTATTAAAGATACTAAAATAGATACTATTTTTTTAATTTTAATTGGTTCTGTTTTAGGCTTAATTCCTATTTACATTTATAATAAAATAATTTCTTATAATGAGGATAGAAATATCATTGAAAATATTGAATATCTTTTTCCTAAAATAAATTTATTTATAAAAATTATTTTAATTATAACAAGTTTTTTAATTATGTGTATCTCTTTAAAAGAAATATCTAGCTTTATAAATATTTACTTACTAAAAAATACTAATACCCTTTTCATTAGCTCTATCTTTCTTCTTTTAGTATTATATACATCTAGTAAAGGAATAAATACAATTGTAAAAGCAAGTACAATATGTTTCTATCTTTTTGTTTTTATAAATATTTTATCAATTGTAGGAACCATAAATTTAGTAGATTTAAATAATTTAAAACCTCTTTTTATAAGTAATAAAATATCTCTTTTAATTGATAGTGTTATTTATTCATTTTTATCTACCTCTCCTCTTTTTATGTTAAGTATTATTAAAAAGAAAGATTTAAATAAAAAAAATTATTTAAAAAGTAATCTTTATAAAACATATATTTTTACTTCAATTTTCATCGTTATAGAATTTATTTTTACACTTGGAATATTAGGTATCACTCTTTTAAATATATATAAATATCCTGCTATTAATATTTATAAAAAGATATCATTTTTAAATATTTTTGAACGAGTTGAATCATTTTTTGCTATAAAGTTTTTATTTTATTCTTTTTTCTTAATTTCTATATCTCTCATCTTTGTTTTACATTTATCAAAAAGTTTATTAAAAAACAAGAAAAAAGATAACCTACTACTTGCAAGTTATTTTCTCTTAATTATATTTATAAGTTTCTTTTGTAAGTTTGATTTTTCTATTTACTTAATATCTTCATATTTATTAGGTATCTTTATTCCTATTATTATTTATATTAAAATGATTATTTTAAGTAAATAATTATTGTATACTACAAACATACGCTGACTCTTCTAGAGTCTTTTTTACTTCATTTATATCATCATTCAATTTAATACTAGACATTATTTTTTCTATTCCATTTGGAGTTTGTAAATCAATATCTTTAAAACTATTTAAATCAAATATTTCATTTGTTGTAAACTGTGTTTCATTATCAACTGTACATACTTTAGTATATCCAGCTATTCCCATATAAGTAGTTGGTGTCTTTTCACATGATGCTTTTTTCATATCTCTTGTTTCTTGATTAGTTGAACCTGCTACTACATAGTTTTCAATGTAAGAATTAATTACTGTATGCACCTTGTTATCAGAATATTGAATGCTTTTTTCTATATTATTAGTATAACCTGTTGTATCAGACTCTCTTTTACTACAAACAAGTACCCCTGTTTGTTTAATTTCACCAGTTGGACTGGGACTTGATGTTATAGTAGGACTAGGACTTGGTGTTGGATTTACATTACCCTCTATATATTCATCTTTTGGAATTAATATTCGTAAAACTGGTGGTAAAACAGCTATTAAAGTTAAAATTACTATTCCTAAAATGCAAAGTATCCACTGACCTGTCGTTATTTTTAATTTATTCATATTATCCCTCTTCTTCTATTTTTATAAGATTATTTTATCATATAAATAAAAATGTGAAAAGTATTTTAAAAGTTATAATTCAAAAAAGTACGTTATATACGTACCTTTATTTTCGTAAATATAGTTTGTTACCTTTTTTTAATTGAATTATGTATTTACCGTCATAATTACATGTAAAAATATGCTTAATTAATGATATATCTGGATTTTCTTCTTGATTATCTTCACCAGCATCATCACTTTTTTTAGGATAAACTTTAGTCCATGAATCATTACTTGCTATATAATAATTATCTATTTTATACCAAGTATAATTATCAGTATTGTTATCTTTTATAATTTCTTGATAATTGTAAATTCCTCTTTTTATATAGCCAACTACACGTGAATTAACACTAGGACCACTTCTAAAGCGTAAATCATCAACTATAACTTCTATTTGATTTTTATCTAAATCTCTAGCAACAGGATTTATTAAAACCTTAGCATCTTTTGGTAAATCAATCCATGTTATATAACCGCCCCATAATTCTTTAGTAAAATCACGATCAATAAAAAAGACATCTTCTGGTTTTTTTGTATCACCAGTTATAACCCATTTACCTAATGAATTTTTAATTAAAGAATCACTATACCCTCTACCAGCTGTCAAATGAATGTGATTTGCACTTGCCCCATCAGTTCCTTCATAGCAAATAATATCACCACGTCTAAATTTGTCTCCGACTTTTTTTCCTTTCAAATCACTATCATTAAAATGAGTCAAAGTCATAAAAGCAATATCTTTAAATGTTGGAGTCACAACTTTTGATGTTGATACTAACCAAACAGTATTGGTATCCTTATTTCCAATTCCACGAATTGCTGTGATTTTCATTTCATCACAAGGACAATATATAGCATCTCTTGAAGTATCTTTACCAGCTTCATCTATTGGATAATCTTTTGGACTTCCTGTTGTATGTTCTCTGTGAGAAACAGATCCTATATAGTTTTGAGTTATTCTCATATTTTTTAAAGGATATGTCATATAATTATCATTCATATTTTATTTCCTCTAATACTTCAGTATTATCTTTTTTACTGTTTGAAGACGAATTATTATCAGTTGTTGATTTCTTTAAATCTCTAAAAGATGTAAGTTTTCCTTCTAAAGATTTATAAATTGTATCAGCACCTAAATAACTAAATAAACCAACCCAAAAACTATATTTTATATCGATATCTGTAAAAGTAATAGTAAATATTACACCTAAAATCATATTTATAACAAAACTATATAAACAAACATGCTTACTACATTTTAAACAGGCCTTTGTTTTTTGGATTAAAGAAACAGATATAGTAGAACTAGTTGTAGCAATTAACAGTAAATTTTCTAATAACCGCCATTTAATCATTTTCCATCACCCATCCATATTATATTCAAAAATATAAATATAGTATGGATAAGTACCTAGAGTTTTAAATTATTTTCTATCATTAAAATAAATCTTTTAGGATCTTCTAGTATTTTTGAATATAAATGTGTATGTTTTCTAAGTTCTAATAAAAACTCTGCTTCAGATGAAACCATACTAAATGAATATTCTCTACCATCATCTGTTTTTATTTTATAATTTTTGCCAAGAAAATAATTTATATCTACTTCTAAGGCATAAGCTATTTCAGTTAGTTTTTCATATGTTGGTTTCTTCTTACCACTTTCATAACCACTGATGCTTGCTTTTGAAACACCTATTTTATCTGCCAAAGCTTGTTGTGTAAGACCACTTTTCTTTCGTAAAACACGTAACCTATTTCCTAAAACCAACATAAAATCACACTCCGATACCTTTTAGATATCTAGATTATAGATTAAATGAATAATATATACTCAGAAGTTAACCAAAGATAAACTTTTTTAACTTATTTTATGTTGCATTTATTACAAAATATGATAAAATTATATTGTGCTAAAGGCCGATTTAGTTTAGTGGTAAAACAGATGCATGGTAAGCATCAGAGGACTGTTCAATTCAGTCATTCGGCACCAGATTGATAGGAAACTCGAACTTCGAGTAACAATAGAAAGCGACTTGTCAAAAAGTCGTTTTTGTGATATTATGGATATGTCAAGGAAACTTGCATAAAATAAAAAAGGGAATACTTAACCTTTCCATGTTGAGTGTTCGCCAAAGATTTGGTTAGCACTTAATCTACGAAAGTAAATTGAGTGCTTTTTTCTTATGATAGTTTACTATATTACAAAAGTAAAAAGTAAGGCTATGAGTAAGAAGATAATTAGAATAAGAGAAAGAATCAAAAAATCTTTCTTATGCATATCATCAGCCTCCTTTCACATGAAAGTTGGCAAGCACTCAACGATTAAGTATTCCTAGTGTTAATTATATCAAGATATTTATTTTATAACAATATTATTTACTAAATTCTGACAATTTAGTAAAAACACACTTGCAAATTGACATATTCAATTAGAGAGAAGTGATAACTATGGCTTGTGCAACAATACATTTAGCAATAGCTAAAAAATATTTAAATAAACACGAAGAATTAAATTATGAAAAGGTAATTGCAGGGACACTTTATCCAGATGCAGCAGAAGATAATGATAAATCACATTATACTGATATTAATCGTGGTAATGATAATATAAGCCATGTACGTGGGAAAGTAAATTTATATGCATTTTTAAATGAGCATAAATATTTGGATGATTTTGAGCTGGGTTGGTTCTTACATTTAGTAACAGACTATCTATTCTTTGAAGAATGTTTTACAGAAGAATATTTATTAAATAATAGCTATAAAGATTTTTGTAAAGATTTGTATTTTGCTTATGATCATTTAAATCTTTATTTATCTAAAAAGTATGATATTACAGAAAATGATTACAAAAACTATTCTAGTGAGTATTATCCAGGGAAAAAATATCAAGATTGCATTTTGCCTAAAGAGATGATTGATGAGTTTATAGATAGAGTTTCTAATATTGATTTGGATAAATATATTGAGAAAATTGAAAAATATCAAAGTAATATAAAACCATAAAAGTTGTTGAACGTCCTTCCTTAGGGCACCATTGAGCAATCTATTCTAACTTTTGTTAGATTTAAACATATAGTATCAACTTCAAAAGAAGTTGATTTTTTGTATTTAAGAAAAGAAAGGATAGATTTAGATGATTAAATTAAAAACAAAAGAATTACATTTTGATGAATCTAGTCCACACTTACATATTGTTGGAGTTCCTTTTAAAGATGGAATGAAAAATGGTATGGAAAAACAAGTTGGAAAATCTGATGTATTTAATAAAATAAGTTTAGTAAATATTCAAGATAAAATGAGAGAATATTGCATTAATTCATTCAATAGAATTTATCATTTAAACTATACTCTTAAAGCAAAAGAAGAAGGAAGAAATGTTGATATTAATGTAGCTAATATGAATGAATATAAAAAGTTTAAACGAGAACAAGAAAAATACAAAAAGCAACTTAAAGAATTAAATAATAAAACAGATGAATTACAAAACAAATTTAATGAGATTAATGATATTATTAATAATCTAAAACCCACTATTATGAATAAAAATAATTACTCTATTTCTAGTGAAGATATAGATAAAATCAAAAAATATATAGAACAAACTAATGATACTACTTCTAATTTAAGAGATGCTAACGACATAAATATTGTTTTACAAAAATATGAAGATGATTTAAGAGAACACTCTAACGAAGTTAGAAATTTAAAGAAGAAAATCAAAACTCGTGATGATAGAATTGAAGAATTAGAATATGATTTAGATAATGCCAATGAAACTATTGATGAGTTAGAAGATAAGGTATCAGAATTACAAAAAATAGTTGATTACTTTAAAGAATTATGGAAGAAGTTTATTGAATTTTTACAAAACAAATTCTTCTCTAATGATAAATATGATGACTTCATCAATGATTTATATGATGAAGATATACTTGATGACAATGATATAGATATTATTCAAAATAATAAAAATAATGAAAAAGATGATTTTGAAAGATAGTAAAAAATACCAATTTATAGTATAATTTTATTTAGATGTTGGAGGAAGTTATGAATAAAAAAGTAATATTAAATCAAGTTGATAAACTTATAAAAATGTATAATAATGGTGAACTTGGTGGTGAAGTAATGCCAGAAGATGCAAATCCTCATTTTGAAAAATCTTCTTTAGAAAATTATTTATATTTTACCGCACCAATGGCATTAAATTATCAAAGAAATTCCTATACTCTTTGGGAAAGTGCATTGAAAACATACAATGACCCAGAAACTAGATTTGTATTTAATCCTAAAATTTGTTTGGAAAAAACTTTTGAAGAAGTACAATATGCTTTAACTAAATATAAAGTTGCTTTGCAAAAACAAAAGCAAACTGAAATTTGGTTATCACTATGTAACACTTTTGTAGAATTATTTGATGGCGATATAAGAAAGTTATTTGATACATTAGATAATGATGTAGATAAAATTAGAGATTATATTCAAAAAGAAAATAAAAAAAAATTCCCATACTTATCTGGAACTAAAATTTGTAATTATTGGATGTATGTAATTTATCAGTATACTGATCGAAAGTATAGAAATATAGAAAATTTAACCGTTGCTCCAGATACTCATGTATGCAAAGCAACACATAAACTAGGATTAATAAATGAAGATGAATTTAATTCTAGTAATGTTCAACAAATTGTTATAGATAAATGGCAAGAACTATTTAAAAATACAAAATATAAACCGATTGACATTCATACCCCACTTTGGTTATGGAGCAGAAATGGTTTTAAGGAGGTAAAGTAATGAAAGTATTAATAGGAACAAAGAATCCAGGAAAAATAGAAGGAGCAACAGAGGCATTTAAAAATTATTTTGATGATTTTGACATTGATGGTATTCCAGTTTCATCAGATGTTAGCAAAGAACCAGTAAATAATGAAATATATGAAGGTGCTAGAAATCGTGTTAATAATTTAATGAAATATGCTCTAGAAAATGGAATAGATGCTGAATATTTTTTAGGTGTAGAATCTGGAATAACTAATTTGTTAGGTAAATGGGTTATTATCAATATTGCTGTTATTAAAGATAAAAATGGTTATGAAAGTTGGGGGACAAGCCCAGCATTTCCTGTACCAGATAAGTATGTTGATGAAATAATTTCAACTGATTTAGGAAAAGTAATGGATAAAATATTTAAGCAAAATGATTTAAGAAGTGGCAAAGGTGGTATTAGTTTTATTACTAATGGAATAATTAATAGAATAGATTTAACTAGAGAAGCATTTATAATGGCACTTACCCAACATACAAATGAAATTTGGAATGATAGAAAAGTATTAGAGAGAAAATGAGGAGGAAATAAAATGAGTAGAAATATTATTATAACTGGTGGAGATGATGGCCTAGGTAAAGCAATAGCAAAGTTATTAAGTGAAAAAAATAATGTTATTACTATTTCTAAAACAGAAGAAAATGCTATGAAAATATCAAAAGAAATACCTAGAGCAGAATGTTATACTTGTGATGTTACTAAACCTGAAGAGGTCAATAATACTATTAAAACGATTATTGGAAATCAAGGAGATATTGATATCTTAATTAATAATGCTGGTGTTTGGCTAGCGGGAGATTTAACTGAAAATACTTATGAGCAAATTAATAATTGTATAGATGTAAACACTAAAGGACCTATTTATATGACAAAAGCAATATTACCAAATATGTATGAATCAGGTCATGGATTGATTATTAATGTTTGCTCACAAGCAAGTTTTGATAGTGATGATTTTTCAACTGTTTATAATGCTTCTAAATGGGCTATGAGAGGATTTAACAGATCTATTCAAAAAGATGTTAGTAAAAAAGGAATTAAAGTTACTGGATTCTATCCTGGATTTATGCAAACTAATATTTTTAAAAAAGCAGGAAATGATTATGATACATCAACAGGCTTAGAGGTAGAAAAAGTTGCAAAAGCAATTGAATTTATTATTAATTGTGATGATGATGTTATAATACCTGAATTTGGAATAAAAGATATAGAAAATTATTAGTATGAAAGGAATGGGTATAATGGAAGAAAGATTAGTAAGAATTAATTCTGTTGATGAAATAGAACAACCAGGTATTTTATATACTCCAAGTGAAGATACAAAAAAAGTTGTTATACATGTTCATGGATTAAATGGAAATTTCTATGAAAATAGATTTATAGATGTATTAGCAAGTTCCTATACAAGTAAGGGTTATGCTTTCTTAACTTTTAATAATAGAGGTAGAGATTTTATTACAGAGTTACTTAAGGGAAACGATTATACAATTATTGGTGGAAGTTTAGAAAGATTTAAAGATTGCATATTAGATATCGAAGGTATAGTTAATTGGGTAAAGGAAAAAGGATATAATGAAATAATACTTGAAGGACATAGTTATGGGTGCAATAAAGTATTGTATTATTACAATCAAAAAGAAGATGAGAGTATTAAGAAAATAGTATTACTTGCCCCTTGTGATATTCCATCAGAAGGAAAAAAGTTTTTAAGTGAAAAAAAATATAAAATTGCAAAGGAAGAATCAACTCGATTAGTAAATGAAAATAAAGAAAATGAATTAATTGATTTTTCTGTTATGGCTAATGGAAAAATAGCAGCAGGAACATATTATAATGATTTTCTACCTGGTGGAGTTAATGATTTTATTAGATATACAGATGGTATAAATGGAAAAAGTGAAGTTCTTAATAGTTTAGATATTCCTGTATTAGTAATATTTGGAGATGTCGATGAATGTGTTTTAACTCAATCTATTGATATAGTAAAAGGATATTTAAGTAATAATATTAATGATTGTAATATTCAAGTTATTAAGGGTGCAGATCATTCATATAATGATAAATATAATGAGTTAGGAGAAATAGTTAAAAATAATATATGAAAGTATTATTTACAGCATTTAATGGAAAAAGTAATTCTTCAAAACTTTTGTTAGACAAAATTAATAGTGATAATAAATTGTATTTAAGAAATAGTTTCAGCACTAGTGTTAATCAACTAAAAAAAGAATTGAATAGTAAAAACTATGACTTAATTATTTCATTTGGTCAAGCCCCTTTAGACAAAGATACTATAAAAATTGAAACTATTGGTCAAGATAAAATAAAATATAAAACAAAATATGATTTTACATCATTAGAAGAAACATTTTGTATTAATAATTATAAAACTATTATATCGAATAATGCAGGAGCATACTTATGTAATAATATTTATTTTAATGGACTTAAATATATTGATGATAACAAATTAAATACTAATATGATTTTTATTCATATACCAGCAATAGATAATATTAGTAACATTGATAATTTGGCAAATATCTTCAATTAGAAAAATGTTTAAAAAATATAGCATTATTAGTAAAAATAGTTTATAATTTAGATATGAAGTCAGTACTATATGTACTTGATTACTTAATTTTGCGAAAAGTTGTAGATAACTATCACTATCGCACCAGATTGATACCAAACTCGAACCTCTCTATTTTAGAGAGGCTCGAGTTTTAAAATATCCTAAGTTTTGATATAATGTTTTTGTAAATAAATTGAATTTTGTCAATTTAGTAAACACACTTGTACATTGACATCATCAATGAATGTGTGTAGGAGGTACTTATGAAGAAAGATTGTAAATTGACGTTTTTTGAAAATTTCAATGATTTAAATAATTGGAATTTTAACATTGGAAGTGGACTTAAAAATTTATGGGGGAATCATGAGAAAGAGTTTTATACTCAAAAAGATGATAATATTTATATAAAGGATAATAAATTATATATTGTTGCTAAAAGAGAAAAATTTGAAGATTGTAATTATACCTCAGCAAGAATAACTACGAAAGATAAAAAATATTTTAAATATGGTTATATTGAAATAAAAGCTAAACTTCCTACGGGAAGGGGTTCATGGCCCGCTTTATGGAGGATGGGGCAAAACGGATTATGGCCTATAGGTGGAGAAATAAATATTATGGAACATATTGGAATTAATCAAAATATGATTTACCACACAATTCATTCTAAAAATCATATATGTAAATCTTATTTCTCACATAAAGAAATAATAAATGGTGTTTCAGATGACTTTCATATATACGGAATGCTATGGGAAGAGAATGCTATTGAATTCTTTGTTGATAATGTTCCTTATGGAAAAATAACTAATGATAAATATATAAATAAGGAGGATTAGCCATTTAATGATTATTTTTATTTTATTATTAATTTAGCAGTCGGAGGAGATTGGGCTGGAGAAATAGTTGATGAAGATTTACCATTTATTTTTATAATTGATTATATTAAGGTTTATCAGAAAAGTTGTTGAACGTCCTTTCCAATGTCATCAGTTTAAGAAACTATGCAAGAAATTGTATAGGTTTCATCATTTATCACACGCCAAAATTCATCAGTTATAATTGATGTTTAACTGCCTTAATATTAAAATTAAATACTACTTAATTTATTGTAACTATTCTTATTATAGGGACTAAAATGAACTTTATGTTTCCTACCTTTTCTTATTGGTATTTTATATTTAGACATTTTATTTATTAATTTATCATACACAACTTTAATCTTTTATTTTCGTCTTCTTCTAACATTATCTTTATTCATTACTTTTAAATAATCCTATTGCCATATCTTCATCTATAGTCATTTCATACTTATATTTATTTTGTTCTAGTTTTTCTTCTGTTTCTTTCATCATAGACGAAACTATATTAAAAATGAGTACACTAGAGAAAAAATATTGTTCTATTATAATCTTGAAACTACTAATAAATTTTTCTGTTTTTAACTTCCATTTTAAAAATTTTTATAAATCGCCCCACTTTGGAAACACTATCTTTAATCTAAGTAAATTTGACAAAAAAACAATACTTATGCACAATAATAAGTACATTTGAGAGGAGAATAAGAATATATATGATAATACATACAAAAGAAGAACTTCCTATATTACTTGACTACTGTAAAGCTACTCCATATTCTGATGCAAAACCTGGTGGAGATTTTTACAAAATTAAATCTCAAACATTTTGCTTTCCTGATGGAACAATACAAACTAGAGAATATATAGATAAAAGAAAAGCCAGCGTTGTAATACCAATAACAGAAGATAAAAATGTTGTTTTTGTTATTCAACCAATTGCATTATCAGAGGAAGGATCTTTAATAGAGTTTCCAGCTGGATATTGGGAGTTAAACGAAGATGGCTTACAAGCTGGAAAAAGAGAACTGTCAGAAGAAACAGGCTATGTTCCAGAAAAAATACTATATCTTGGTAGCCATTATCAAGATCCTGGTAGTATTAAACAAAAGGTTGATGTATATTTAGCCCTAAATTGTAAAAAGTTACATAAGCAAAAACTTGATAAAGGTGAATTTATAAAATATGTTGAAATACCATATGATTTAGCTCTTGAATTAATGGATGAAGGATATTTAAAAGATGCTAATTCTTACATTGCATTAAGTAAAAGTAATAGAGTTTTACAAAAACAATATAAAAAGCAACAATATAATATTAAAAATAAAAGTTGTAAATAACTACATTACTAACACCAGATTGACAGAATAACGCAAATCTTACTCATAAACATCCAATCTAAAAGGACAAAGAAAAAACTTAACTATTAAATATTTCTAAAATAATTATAACAAACATTGTTTCTTATGCAATAATTTTATGCTAACTTTTTTAAATTAACATATAATACAATTATTAAATCTTACCTATTTTCTAAAATAAATCTGTGTTAAAATTATATATAGGTGATGTCCTTTGAACATATATAAAAATTTAAACAAAATAACTAAATATATCGATGAAAATCTTGAAAATGATATAAACTATGAAACATTAGCAAATTTTTTAGGAGTAAATGTCTATACTATGCAAAGATTATTTACTATGATTACAGGTATTTCCCTATCGGAATATATTAGAAAAAGAAGATTATCTAGTGCCGGTTTTGATTTATATGAGAAGACTTCAAAAATAATTGATATTGCAATTAAATATCAATATGATAATCCAACATCATTTTCTAGGGCATTTGAAAAATTTCATGGAATTAAACCAAGTCTAGTAAACAAAGTAACGAAACTTAAAAATTTTCCGAGAATAATTTTCAATGAAGATGTTAAAATTACTACTGAATTTGACTATGAAATAATCACTCTTGACGAAATGCATCTATATGGTATTGGTATCACAACAAATAATAAAAAAATCACAAATGACGCACCAATCTTTTTTAAAGAAATCGAAAACAAATATATAAACAAATATGGAGAAATCAAATATGGAATGATTACATATGATACAAAACATGAAGAATGTCAAAAATATTATTGTCTATACGATAAAGTAATAGATGAATTTGAAAAGATAATAATTCCTAAAAGTAAATGGTTAAAATTTAGAATCAACTCCCAAAATGCTAAAGACATCCAAGAAATATCACATAAATTTTACAAAGAATTTCTACCATCAATTAAATATAATCTAAAAGAAATGCCTGAACTAGAATACTATCATAATGATGTAACTGACTTTTTGATTGCTATTTATTAAACTGACAAAATTAGTTGATAAAATGTCAGTTTTTTATTTTACATTTTTGCTATACTTGTAATCAGGGTGACAAATTTATGGTGTTAACATCAGAAATTTATTTAACCAAAAAATTTGTTTCAAAGAATGAATGGTTAGAATTAATTAAAACAATATCAAATTATAATGGAATTTTAAAAAAATGGAAAATAATTATTACTAATGATAAAAATCAAATAAGATACTTTATTAAAACTAGATGTACCCTACCAGCTACTATCAATAATTTAAATTCTTTTTTATTAAAACCTTATAAAGAAATAACTAGCAAAAAATCAAACTATACATTACTCACATTACCAAAATTTGACAGTAATATAATTGATTTAATAAATTATAGTGAAATTAAAAATAAAGGTACTCTTGAGTATTTAGAAATTAATTTTTTAAAATTATATGATGATAAAATTAAATCCAATATAACTTATTACTTGAATAAAAATGGAATAATCAAAAAATATAAAGTAATATTTGCTATTCCAACAAACATATTATCAATAGATTTTGAAGGAAATAAAAGATACTTTTATAAAAGTCCTCCAAAGTATTTAGAAATTAATAAAATATTAAATTTATTAAGTAGTGATAAAAATAATGCTTTAGTATCTATTGATACATTTCCATATTTACAAGGAAATTTCTATTTAAATCAAAATAATTTCAGTTTTGATAAACACTCTATCATATTTGGTTCTTCTGGCTCAGGTAAATCTAAATTAATAAGCCTATTAATAAAAAATATTAATAAAAATGAAAATTTATATCAAAAATATAAAGTCGTAGTTATTGATCCTCATGCAGCACTTGAAAATGATATTGGTGGTCTAGGAAAAGTTATCGATTTTAAAAACAGTTTAGACAGCATAGACTTATTTATTAATAATAATAACGACATTGTAGCATCCACTGAACTTTTATTAGATTTATTAAAATCTCTAATTTTAGACCAATATAATTCAAAGTTAGAAAGAGTTTTAAGACACTGCATACATTTATTACTGACTGATGAAGCATTTAATTTTAGAAACCTAAGAAAACTTATTTTAGATTTAGAATATAGGAATACTTTAATTAAAAAATTAAAATATAATTTACCAATTAACGTAATCGATTTCTTTCTATCTGATTTTAATGATTTAAAAACTAAATCTTATGGTGAAGCTATATCCCCTATTATAAGTTTTATAGACGAAATGGAAATGATTCCCGTATTTAATTCCGAAGAAAATTTAGAAAGTCTAAAAAATACAATTGACGATAATTTCTTAACTTTATTCTCACTAGATAGAATAAAATTAGGAGATAAAGTTACTAAAACTATAGCAGGATTAATAATGCAACAATTATTAACTATAGCACAAAGTAGAAAAATAAATAAACACATTATATTTATAATAGATGAAGTTGCTGTTGTCGAAAATCCTATTTTATCTAGATATTTATCAGAAGCAAGAAAATATAATTTATCTTTAATACTAATAGGACAATATTTTAATCAAATATCAACCGAATTAAAAAACTCTATCTTTGCTAATGTTATCAATTACTTTATATTCAGAGTATCAAAATTAGATGCCAGTTTATTAGTTGATAATTTTAATATGAAAATACCTTTAGATGACTCTAGAGATAGAAAAATCAAACTATTGACTGAATTAAACAACAGAGAGTGCATTATAAGAATAGATTCAAATAAAATATTATTACCAGCATTTAAAGCAACTACATTAGATTACACAAGTATTCCTAGAATTAAGAAAACAACCATAGATTATGATAATAGCAAAAATAGTAAAAATACATCAAGTAAATCAAAAACTGATTTTAGCTTAAATAATGATATAAGTTTAAAAGATATTTTAATATCAAATTCAACAAACAAGAAAGGTGTGTAAAAAATGAATGATAAAAAAGTACTAGAAATTATTAATAAGATATTTAAAAATATATTTAATAAAGAGAATAATTATTCCTTAGATACATTATTAGAAAAATTTGCTTTTGATATTAAACTACCAAAACAAGTTAATGATTCAACTACAAATGAAATAACTTGGGCTGATGCTATCAATAGTGGTAGATTTATTACAAATAAAAATATGGAAAAAAAAGATGAAACTGAAGGTTGGATGCTACCAAAAAAAGAAATTAATAATCTTCAAGAATTAATTGATATCTGGAATACAATTAATTTAACTACAACTGAAAGAGTATACGATTCAATTAATGTTTCCAAAAGTGATACTATTTATAGATGTGAAAATATATATAGAAGTACTGGTTGTAGTGATTCCAAAAACTTAATTTATTGTGACTCTTGTACAAATAGTGAATTCTTACTTGCATCACAAAGATCAACAACTTGTAATTTTAGCATAAGATGTGATGATTCTAAAGATTGTAGTAACAATTATAATGTCATATGTTCAAATAAAATAAGTAATTCCCTATTTATTCAAGACTGTTTTGACTTATATGAATGTATGTTTTGTTCTCATATAGCATCAAAAAGATTTTGTATAGTAAATATGCAATTTGAAGAACAAGAGTATTATGAAATAAAAAAACTAATTATAGAATGGATATTAAACTCTTAAAAAGACCGATACTTTATAAAAATCTATACTATAATTAACAAAATACATTTGATAAAAACATTATTGTATGCTATTTCTAAATATATTAAAAAAACATTAATCATAAAAAATTAAAATTATACGAAAGACAATTAATACAACTAATAAAACTACCCTTATAAAAAGGAAAACTAATTATGAATAATCATGAAAAAAATAATTTACTTAATTCAATCTATTTATCAATAATTACAGCATCTGATTTAACACAATATCTTATTAAAATTAAAAACATCATTTACTTACTTGAAGAAAATCAAAAAACAATTCAAGAAATTGAAAAACTATATCAGGAATTTTTAGATAATTATTATAATCTAAACAATATTTTTAACTTTAACAATCAGATACAAATATATACCCTATACAAAAAATTATTACTTGATGGATATTTATCAAAAGATAAAACTTTTAACTTCAGAAATGATCTTCAAAATGAAACAACAAAAAAGTTATATGGTACAAAAATTTTTACTGGATATGCTTGCTGTAGACATATCTCAGCAATGCTTTGTGATATTTTAAATAATCTTAATATTCCCTCATGCACTGTACATGTATACTTTCCTGATTCAACGGATGACTATCTAATAAAAGATGAAAAAACTCTAATTAACTATCAAAATCAAAAAACTTTTTTAGAACTACTAAAAAAAATAATAGGAAATCATGCCATAACATACAGTTATCAAAACGAAAAAAATTACTTTTTAGATGCATCTTGTAACGATATATATGAGTTAAATAAATCTAAAAAAAATATTTTAACAAGTATAGACAATAAAAATAATACACCAATTTTCATCAAAAAAACTACTGAAGGCTATAACTTTCCCATAAAAAAAATAACCAAAAAGAATAATATTAGTTACGATGAAGTACAACTATTTGCTAATGAAGTAAAAAATATATACCATAACAATATAGATATTTTTGAACATTTTTATAACGAAAACCAAGAAATATACAAAAACATCTATTCCAAAACACTAAACTTCTATCGTTTTATAAAATAATTATAGCATATTTTTCTTGCCAAAACTCGAACAATAGTATAAACTGTTATTTGAGGTGTTTTATAATGCAATTAAAATTTTCAGATGATTTTAACTATATTATTGAAGATTTCAAAATTTGGAAAAGTGAAAAAAACATACCAATAAATATAAAAAAATATATAAAAGAAACATCTGATACAATCACCATTTATGCAAAAGATACTAATAATCTTTATTGTGCAAAATGCCTAAAACAACTAGACCAAAATAACTACTGTAAAACTTGCAACATTTCACATAATAATATTATAAATAATATAAAAAATATTGATATAGAAGATGTAGATGAATTTCACAAAGATTTAAAAATCGTTGACACAATCAAAGATTGCTATGGCAGCTATTGTACTTACTCTTGCTACTACTATGTCTTTGACAAAATTGATGAAAATATCTTCCTATATCTTTTAAAAGAAAATATTACTTATAATAACCCATTTAAAATAGGAAGTTATAAACAATCAAATATCAATATTAATAATGCCTATCTAATACAAAAAGACAAAATACTAGACATTTTCACAAATAAATATTATAAATTCGAAACTATGAACTATAATGATGAACTCGAAAATAACGATAATATAGACGAAAAAAAGTTTAATGAATATATAGATACCCTTGATTTTTTATACCCTGAAATTAATGCATTCTTATATATAGATAACCTTTATATTCTAAAAGATTCTATATATAAATATACTACCTTCATAGAAAATGCTTCTTATTTAACAAACAAAAATAAAATATCCTTAGCCCAACTTACTTATTTACCAATATACTGTAAAGCATTTGAATATCTATCAAAACTAAAATTGTATAATCTAGCATTTAATAATGCCGACGTTTTCAAAAGTGGAAAAAACTTTAAAGAAATCTTTAAAATTGAAAAAAGTCACCTACCATTCATGAGAAATAATGACATATCATACAATACTCTAGTAGCCTTACAACTTTGTCAAACAGAAGACAAAAACCTATTAAATTTTTTAGAAAGTCAAATATTAATAGCAACTGACATAATAAAAGATTTTAAGATAGATGCTAAAAAATTAAAAAACTATTTTGATAAATTAAACCTAGATGAAACCTATCTAAACGAGTACCATGATTATTTAAAAATGGCCAAAGATTTAGGACTAGATTTAAAAGATAAAACAATACTTTACCCTAAAAACTTACTACTAGAACATGATAAACTATACCTACAAATAGAAACTAATAAAGACCCTAACATGGATCAAAAAATTAGAAATTTAGCTAATATTTCAGCACTAAATTACTATGAAGACGAAAATTATATTATTTTTCCTGCTAACTCCATCAGCTGTTTAATTGATGAAAGCAATCAACAACATAACTGTGTTCGTACTTACTGTAAAAAACTTGCTAGTAACAACTGTCAAATATACTTTCTAAGAAAAAAAAGTGATAAAAACAAATCACTTGTTACAATAGAAGTAAAAAATAATCAAGTAATTCAAGCCAGAGAAAAATTTAATAAAAATATATCTGACGAATATAAAAAAATAATTGATAAATGGAAAAAAGACTTACTTCCAATTATAAACAACTAAAAACAACTATACTGTCAATAACCAGAAAGGAAAAAAATGAAAAACAAAGATATCCTAAACAAATCCATAATTCTAATTGGTCCAATGTGTGTTGGAAAAACAACAATGGCAAAATTACTAAGAAAAAAACTAAACATGAATAATATCTCACTAGATAATAAAGAACAACTAAAATATTTATATCAAAATACTAACAACTTCAAAAATCAAGAACAATTTAATTTATATTTAGTAAAAACAATAATATCCAATTTAAAATCACCAACTATCATTGACTTTGGAGCAAACCATTCCATATACGATGATATAAACGACTTTAAAAAAATAAAAAACATCTTAAAAGATTTTAAAAACATCATTCTCCTAATTCCAAGTTCTAATACTCTAGAATCAATAGAAATTCTAGCCAAAAGAAAAAAAGAACTATTAAGTACAAAGCCATATAACCAAAAACCAATTACTAGTCCGTGTAACTATACTCTTGCAACAATCACAATCTATACTAAAAATAAAACCGAAGAACAAACCCTCAAAGAAATATTAAAACATCTTAATCAATAAAAAAAGAAAGAACACCGCTCTTTTTTATTCACTACTAACTTCTTGCTGCTCCATCAACTGATAATATAGCACCAGTTATATAACTAGCCATATCACTTGCTAAAAACAAAAAAGCATTAGCAATATCACGAGCTTCTCCTACCCTTCCAAGTGGTATTGTTTTAATAAGCGGTTCTATCACTTCTTTTGGAAGATTTTTAACCATATCTGTATTAATAACCCCAGGTGCAACAGCATTAACTCTAATATTAAAAGGTGCTAATTCCCTTGCAAGAGACTTCGTAAACCCATTAACAGCTGCCTTACTAGTAGGATAACCTATTCCTGATGGTTGACCATAAATACTTACCATTGATGAAGTATTCAAAATAACTCCCCCACCACTTTTTTTCATAAAAGAAACTACAGACTTTGTAACATTAAAAATAGCATTTACATTCAACTCCATTATACTAGAAAAATCAACTGCTGTAGTATCCTCTATCTTCTTATTAGCACTAATTCCTGCATTATTTATTAAAACATCAATATGACCATATTCATCAACTATCTTTGTAATTACCCTATTTACATCATCATAATTATTTAAATCAGGAAAATATCCATCAACCTTAATACCATCAGCAAAAAGACTATTAACTGCTTTTGAAACACTTTCCTCTTTAGAACCAAACAAAATAACACTTGCACCACTTTTCTTAAAAGTTTTAACAACCTCTAAACCAATTCCTCTTGTACCACCAGTAACAACTACTACTTTTCCATCCAAACTAATCATAAAATTATACCTCCATCTAAATAAATTATTGATATCTTTCAAGTACTTTTTCCAAAGAATCATCATCAGAAACTACCAAATAAAATTTAACCTCATCGACAAAATCTTTAAAAAATTTATCATCATCTAATTCCTTAACTTTATAATATAAATTGCAAATATTTAACCTATCATTTAAAACATAAATTGCTTCCATCAAATAATAAACACTTTTTATCTTTATAAAATAATCAATTATCTTCGTAAAACAATAATCATAATTACCAAAAGCTAACAATATCCTCCATAACTTTTCACTATCCAAAGAATCAATATAAAAATCTATCAACCTATCTAAATCAGCAGATGATGAAATAACTTCACCATTAAAACAATCAGTTAACCTATTACTTTTCATAACGACTAACCTTACTACAATAATAATTATAACACTTTATCCCATCTATTGAAATAACCCTATTAAAATCAACCAAGTTTTTAATAACCCATTTATTTAACTCAACTATTCCTCTATCAATATCATCCTTTATAATATCAACATAATAACTAGTACAATACTTTCTTCCTTTCTCCGTTTTATCTGCTAAATAAATAACTTTCTCAAGCAAACTCATATTCTCTCTTCCTGTTGTATGATATCTAACAGCATTAACCATATCATCCGAAAAACCATACTTATCCTTACAAATCAAACTTCCTATTTTAGCATGTAAAAGATCACTATTTATTACCTCATCATCACTTAACACCACATTATACTTCTTTAAATAAAAATCAAGCTCACTTCTATCTAACTCTTTAGCAATATCATGACAAATTGCAACAATCATCACAATCTCCTCATTAACATTATAAACTCTTGCATATTCTAAAGCCCTTTCAACAACACCAATTGAATGCAAAAATCTATCCTTAGAAAGAATTTTCTTTAAATCTAAATAAACTGTTTCATAATCAACCATTTATCTTCACCTCACATAAAAAGACAATAACTACTAGACATCACGTTCTATTATTTCACAACTTAACAACCTTTTTAATATTTTTCTTCTTCTTTTTTCCTCTAAATCAGTAAACATAAAAAGCTCCATCATCTCCCAAATCAATACCCAACCACCAATTAATAACAACTCTTTAAATACTAAATTACTATCGACAATTGTCGAAACAAATATAATAATTATCCCGAGTAACAAATAAATAATCTGCATTACATTATTATAATGATTCTTTCTCAAACTATAATTATATTCATCCCTAATTGTATTTTTTAACAATTCAATATAATTAACATCCTCATTTAAACTATCATTAAAAATAATTTTAATACTATCTTTCTTATCAAAAAACATAACAGTACGAACAATATAATCAATTAAATCCCTAGATACATTCTTCTTATTATACTTTTCATATAAATCACTTTTCAAAAACAAATCTATCTCTATTATCCTTTGCATAATTCCTCCAAATATTAAACAAACTATATCAATTCTAATTATAATATTATAATAACTAATAAACAACTATTTTCTAAAAATATAAACAAACAACCTTTAAAACAAAAAAACTATTAGCAAAGAACATTCTTCACTAATAGTTTTAAAACAAAATACTTACCTATCCTATAAAAGAACCATCAATACTGTAAGAATCAAAATATTAACAAGTGCTATTGTTAATACCACTTTACCAGCCCATTTTACCCAAGTAGCATATTGTACTTTAGCAAGAGCAAGTCCTCCCATAATAGCTCCACATGTTGGAGTAATCAAATTTACTAATCCATTAGCAGCAACCATTGTCATAACAGAAACTTCTGGATTATAACCAACTTGACTAGTAATTGGTCCGATAATTGGTGCAGATAATGATACAAGTGCAGAACTAGATGGAACAAGAATTGATAAAACAACATGTAAAATATAATTAAGTGGTGCAAAAACATAAGAAGGCACAACCTTTAATAACTCTGCTGCATTATAAATAATATAATTATCTAAATAAGTACTACTCATCAAAACTGATGCACCACGAGCAATTGCTATAATCAAAATAACTCCAACCATATCATCTGCTCCATCAATAAAAGTATCAACAAATTGCTTTTCACCAGTTCTATTAACAAGTCCAATAACAACAGACATAACCAAAAACCAAACAGATGCTTCATAAAAATACCATGAACCAAGTGGACTACCAGTTAACCAACCAGTAAATTTATCAAAAATATTTACCCCAAAATCACCCCAAGGAATAAATCCTACTATCATTACAACAAAAGTCAAAGCAAATAGCCATAAAGTAATAACCTGCTTCTTATTAAGACGAACATCTGCTTCCTTCTTTACTGCTTCTACTCCATACTCCATCTCCATATCTTTTCTTTCCCTAAGAGACAAAATAGTAGAACCCTTTTTCTTAATAACCTTTTTTGCATAATTCATGACAAATATTATTGAAATTAATAAAGATGAAATCCAAAGAAGTGTTCCAATTGCAATAATTATTCCCTGATTAACTTTCATTCCATCAGGTAATGCAGAAATTGCTGCTCCTACTGCAAAAGGATTTATCGTAGAACCTAAAACCCCAGAACCAGCTCCAAGTAAGACAATGGCACTAGAAACAATCGTATCCATACCAGCCATAACCATAGCTGCTGCTAAAATAGCATAAAATCCAACAGTCTCTTCTAGCATTCCATAAGTTGTCCCACCAATTGAGAAAATAAACATCAAAATAGGAATCAAAGCAAGCTCATTACCCTTAAGAGCCTTTACAAGTGACTGAATTCCTGTCTCCAGTGCCTTTGTTTTAGAAACTACTGCCAAAAAACCTCCTAAAATAAGAACGAAAATACAAACATCAATTGCATCCTCAAATCCCTTTAACGGTGCCATTAAAATATCTGGAAGCGTTGCCCTAACAACACCTGTACCATTCTTAATAACATCAGATACAAATTGTGCCTGTGGTAACACATAAGTTAAAGCCCCTAACATAAAAATTAATAAAAATATAATCGAAAAAGAAGTTAAAAACTCTTTTCTCTTTTTGCCCTTTGCCATTACTATTCTCCTTTCCTACTAATTACTGTTCCTGTTTTTCCAAGTAAAGCATCACGAGCCTTACTAAGTGAAGTAATTAGTGCCTGTCCACCACGCCTTTTTTCAACAAAAGTAAGACAAGCTTCTATTTTTGGCAACATACTTCCTTCCTTAAACTCACCAGTTTTAATATAATGTCTAGCAAGTTTTGGGGTTAAGTAATCAAGCTGTTTCTCATTTGCTGTATTATAATTAATACAAACCTTCTCAACTGCTGTTAATATCAAAAAGATATCAGCTTTAATAGAAATTGCTAACTTTGCACTAGTTTTATCCTTATCAATAACAGCATCAACCCCACGTAATCTATTATAATGATATACTACTGGAACTCCACCACCTCCACCAGCAATTACAATATTTTTTAAATTCAAAAGCTGTGTAATAGTTTTTGTCTCAACAATCCTAATTGGTTCAGGAGATGCAACAACTCTTCGATAGCCTCTACCAGCATCTTCCTTAAAAGTATAACCTCTAACCTTAGAAAGATGATCAGCTTCTTCCTTAGTATAAAAACTTCCAATTGGCTTAGTTGGATTCTTAAAAGCCTTATCTTTCTTATCAACAACAACCTGAGTAATCACTGTAACACAATTTTTACGCATATTCTTTTTAATCAACTCTTCTTGAATTGATTGCTGCAAATGATAACCAATATACCCCTGACTCATAGCACCACACTCTGGAAAAGCTACTACTGGTGTTGACGTAGCTTCATGTGATACTTCAAGTGCCATATTAATCATACCTACCTGTGGTCCATTTCCATGAGTTACAACAATATCGTAACAATCAGCAAGTTCAACTATATACTTAGCTGTTTTTTGAACTAACTTTAACTGTTCCTCTGGAGTATTACCTAAAGCATTTCCTCCAAGAGCAATTACTATTTTCTTACGCATTACTTTTTCATTGTTGCATACATAACAGCCTTAATTGTATGGAGTCTATTCTCTGCTTCATCCATAACCTTAGATTGACTAGACTCAAAAACTTCATCAGTAACTTCCATACAATCAATCTTAAACTTATCATGTATTTCCTTTCCAATCTTAGTATTAATATCATGAAATGATGGTAGGCAGTGAAGAAATATTGCATCAGGATTAGCAAGACGCATTAAATCCTTCGTAACACGATATGGTGTTAATAACTTAATTCTTTCTTTCCATAAAGAATCATCTTCTCCCATAGAAACCCAAACATCGGTATAAACAACCGAAGCATTATCTACTCCCTCATTAACATCCTCAGTTAAAAGAATCTCTGAATTATGTTTTTTAGCAAAATTTCTACATTTCTCAACTAACTCATCACTTGGAAATAATGATGCTGGACCACAACAACAAAAATCTATTCCAAGCTTTGAACAAATAACCATAAGAGAATTAGCAACATTATTTCTAGCATCCCCTAAAAACACTAATTTTCTTCCCCTTACATCCTTAAAATTTTCATACATTGTCATTATATCAGCAAGCATCTGTGTTGGATGAAACTCATTTGTTAACCCATTCCAAACAGGTACACTAGAAAATTCTGCTAGCTCCTCGACAATTTTTTGTTCAAAACCACGATACTCAATTCCATCATACATTCTAGCCAAAACTCTAGCCGTATCCTTAATACTTTCCTTTTTACCCATTTGAGAACCAGTTGGTCCAAGATAAGTTACTCCCATACCTAAATCTTTTGCACCAACTTCAAAAGCACATCTTGTTCTAGTAGAATCTTTCTCAAATAAAAGAACAACATTTTTCCCTTTCAAATATTCATGACTCTTACCAGATTGTTTTTTTCTTTTAAATCTCATTGCTAACTTAATCAAATAAATAATTTCTTCCTCTGAATAATCTAACAACTTCAAAAAATCTCTTCCGTAAAAATTCATCTTAATCCTCCCTTATCAAAGGCATACTCATACATCTTGGTCCACCTCTACCACGTGAAATCTCTGCTCCTGGAATTTCAATTACCTTTAATCCATTTTCACGTAAAACTTGATTAGTGATAACATTTCTGTCATAAACAATAACTACTCCTGGAGCAATACACAAAGTATTAGATCCATCATTCCATTGTTCCCTCTCTGCTGCAACCTTATCTCCACCAGCACATGGTATTAAAGTAATTGGCATTTTTAAATAAGTAGATAAAATATTTTCCAAACTATCATTTATTTCAACAACATTTAAATCTTCGTCACTATCCTTATCATTTCCCTCAGTTATTTCAAATACCTGTAAAGTATCAACAATACCAGGATGATATGTAAACTTATTTCTATCTACCTGAGTAAATACTGTATCAAGATGCATAAAAGCACGACTGTTTGGAATATTAAAAGCAAGCACTGTATCTATCTTACATTTTTTATCCTTAAACAAATTTTTAGCAATTGCATCAATTGCAGAAGCCTCAGTTCTTTGAGAAATACCAATTGCTAAAATATGCTCATTCAAATTAAGAATATCTCCACCCTCAATATGATATGGATAATCTCTATCGAAATATTTATCTACCTTCCCACTATAATCAGGATGATACTTAAATATATATTCAGCATAAATAGTTTCCCTGTTTCTAGTTACAGAATACATTTTATTTAAAGAAATACCATTTCCAATACTTGCAAAATTATCCCTAGTAAAATATAAATTAGGCATTGGAGCTGCTAAAAAGTCCGTTTCTTCAGTTACTAAATCAACTAAAGATTTTTCATCTTTTCTCTTATTACGATTAATCTCATATATTTGAATACCTTCCATAGTCTTTAAAACAAGCTCTTTACTATTTTTAAAACTATTTAAATATTGAAACACTAAATCCTTATACTTTGGAGTTCTAATACCTGCTTCATATATAAACTGCGTAATAAACTCCTCTCTTATATTTTCTCCAAGATCAATAACAGCTGCCATCAAATCTTCTAGATAAACTACCTCGACATCATTTTCTTTTAATACCCTAGCAAATTCATCATGTTCCTTTTGGGCAATTGGTAAATATGGAATGTCATCAAATAACAACTCACTTAATGTATCAGGAGTTAAGTTTAATAACTCATTTCCTGGTCTATGTAATAATACTTTTTTTAATGGTTTAATTTCACTTTTAACATTTATTATATTCATACTTTTCCTCCTAGTTTCTACTATTTAAAAATTGTTGCAACCTGATACTTTTTGGATGATTAAAAATTTTCTCTGGACAATCATCTTCAACAATTCTACCTCTGTCCATGAATAAAACTCTAGTTGCTATATTTTTAGCAAAATCAATTTCATGTGTCACTATAATCATCGTTATATTCTTCTTACTCACCTCCGTTATTAACATAAGAACCTCATTTGTCATCTCAGGATCTAATGCACTAGTTGGTTCATCAAATAAAATGACATCTGGATTCATCATTAATGTCCTAATTATTGCAACTCTCTGTTTTTCTCCACCTGATAAATCTCTTGGATAAAAATCTTCCTTACCCTTAAGATGTATCTGTTTCAAATACATTCTTGCAACACTTTTTGCTTCTTCTTTTGACATTACTTTATTTAAAACTGGGGCAAGTGTAATATTTTCTAAAACTGTCATATTATCAAACAATTGAAAACTTTGAAACACCATCCCAATTTTACCCTGAATTTTTTTATAAAAATGCTTATTTAATTTAAGATCATTAAAATAAACAGCACCACTTGAAACATCTTCTAAAGTATTTAAACACCTAAGAAATGTACTTTTTCCACTTCCTGATGGACCGATTATAACAACCTTCTCATTCTTTTCTATTTCCAAATTGATATTTTTTAAAACATATTTTTTACCATACTTTTTTGACATAGCTTTTATTTTATAAATCATGATTCAACTTCCTTTCCCAAAACTTCATTACTTTTGATAAAAGATAAGTTAACAATAAATAAACCAAAGCTGCTACAATTAATGGAAAAAAATAATCATATGTCCTAGATGAAATAATATCAGAGGCCTTTATAAGTTCCACTATTCCAATATAACCTGCTATTGAAGTTTCTTTAACTAGTGTAATAATTTCATTTCCAAGTGCTGGAAATATTTTAGATAAGGCCTGTGGAAATATAACATATCTCATTGTCTTAATATAATTAAGACCCAAACTAGAACAAGCTTCCCTTTGACCTTTATCAATTGATAAAAAACCTGCCCTAAATATTTCTGAAACATAAGCACCAGAATTAATTCCAAAAGTCAATATTCCAACTATAATTGGAGAAATATTTACTGTTTTAAACACTACATAATAAAAAATCATAAGTTGTAAAAGTGTTGGAGTACCTCTTACTATATAAACATAAAAACCACTAATTTTACTAAGTATTCCAAGTTTTTTAGTATTACTATTATAATCTCTTGTAACACTAGTAATTATTCCTAAAAAAAGTCCTAAAAAAACAGAAAACATAGCTATTACTAATGTATATTTTAATCCTTCTAAAAAATATAAATATCTATCTTCATAGATAAATGTTTTATAAAACAAATCATAAAATCCACTCATCATCATACCTCTATTTTGAATGTTTTAAAATAAGTTTATCAATTGTACCATCATCATTCAATTCTTTCAATATTTTATTTATTTCATTTTTTAATTTATCGTTTCCTTTTTTTACAATCATCCCATATTTATCTTGAAATAAAACTTTATCAATTATTTTTAAATCATTATTTGCTTTTACTATTTCCCGTGCTGGTAAATCATCCATTATCAAACAATCAGCTTTGCCACTTTTAACATCTTCAACAGCTGACAAATACTTTTTATGCCTAATAGCGGTTGCTTGTTTATAATTTTTCGATACATAAATATCTGCAACTGTTCCAAGTTGTACTGCAATTTTTTTAAATTTCAAGTCATCGAAATTAACAATATCACTATCTTTTTTTATTACTACAACTTGATTAGAAACAGTATACTCTTCCGTAAAGTCAACTTCCTTTTTTCTCTCTTCAGTAATGCTAATTCCTGCTGCTCCAAAATCAGCTTTACCACTTTTTACTTCATTAATTAAAAAATCAAAAGACATATCCTTAACAACCAATTTTTTATTGAGTCTTTCTGCTATTATAGAAGCTATTTCAATATCTACTCCTGTAATCTTTCCATCTTGATAATATTCATAAGGAGAAAAACCTGCTTCGGTCACGAGAACAAGCTCATTCTTCTTATTATTACAACCTACTACTAAAAAAAACGAACTTAATAAAACAAATATTTTAAAACCCTTTTTTATTCTTTCTAGCACACTTCCACCTACTCTATCTTAATTGATTGTATCATTTTTCAAAGTTAAAGTAAACCAAAAACAACACATTTCACAAATATGTTGTTTTATAAATAAAAAATAACATTTAGGTTATACTTTAATGCATAAGCTTCTTTTGATAATCATCTTTTGCTTCAGTACAAATTTTACTTCCCCTTATTGGTGAAGAATCATAACATCTACCACAAAAACTTAAAAATTTTAACACTTCACTAGGCTTTAAAAAAACACTCATTCCATTATACAAAGGATGAAAAGCCACTAAATTACTTTCTAAAATATCATCATCTATAATTAAATTTACCATGTTTTCCTTATCATAAATAAGATTAAAAATAGAAACATTTCCCGGTTTAGTATGAAGTATTTCCTCCATTTTATCTTCTTTAACAAACTCGAGCTTTTTAGCATTTAAAACCTCTCTTAAATTATTTAAATCAACTTTTTTAGTTGAAGGAACAATAACTAAAAAAACCCTTTTTTCTCCCTTTCGTTCCTGAACTAACAAATTTTTTCCTATACAATAATCATCTCCTATGTAATCAGAAAACCTTTTATAATAAACTTCTGATTCAAAACAACCAGATACTTTTTTGTGTTTGATACACCACTCATAAGAAATACCATGGCTACTTAAATACTCACACATAGTTTTTCCCTTCTCAATTTCCTTTAACTCTTCACTCATAATTTTCACCTTCCTTAAACAATATAAAAAGACTAGTCTAATATCCCTCTATGGGACGAAACTAGTCTTCTTTTTCCGCGGTGCCACCCAATTTATCATAAAATGATCACTTTTCGATTCTAACAAATCTAGTATATGATAACGGCATACATCTCCCGGCTTAATCTACTTGTTTCCTTTCGGTAAGCAACTAATAAGTGTTCTTTCGAAAAATTACTTTATCTAGCTTCCATCAACCTAGACTTGCTTTAAAACTAATTTTTTCTACTTTTCTTAATCACTGTTTTTCTTAAATTCATATATTCTTATTTTTTTATCACTGCATATATCAACATATCAAAATGCAGATAATACTATCATAATACTTTTAACTCATTCTGTCAAACCAATAAATTATTTTTTTTATAACTTATTATATAATAATATATTACAAAATATTTATTTAATTACCTTATTAATACAAATTATTTTATATAAGTTTTTATCAAATTAAATATAACTACTTACTACTATCTAAAATATAAACATTACTAGGATTAACAGGAAAGTTTTTAGTATAAATAATCCAATCTGTAACATCATCTACTGTAAACCATCTTTCATCTCCTTCATGAATGCCATCAACATTATATGGTTCTTGTAATAATTTTGCCTTAAACTTATCCTTTTTTAATTCTAATAATTCAAACCAGATATGTTCAAAATTTCCATCATCATCAACTTTTAAACCAATCTTGATTGAAATTTTATTATCCTTATCCTTAAAAGCCTCTTTAACAAAATCAAATCTTTCCATAGCTAAAGCTTTCATCCTAAAAGTCTCTTCATTACTTAAAAAGAAAATTGGATTATCTCCCCACAAAGAATTAAATTCTGAAATTTTTGTAAGCTTTTGTTTTTTCTCATCATCTTCACTCTTATAAAGAAATATAACACTAGACTTACTATTATGAGAATTTTTTCTATCTCTTAAACTTCCCAAATCTAGTTTTTTAAATTTATCCAAACTCTCTGTCCATGACCTGTAAGTTACAACAATAGGTTGTCTATTTGCCAAAATACCAATATAAAAACCATCATTTTGATACTTACCTTTTTTATCTATCAAATAATTAGCAAGAGTCGAAATCAAATTATAATGATTATTATAGTTTTCCTTATCAGATTGAAGTATCTCAAGTTCTGTTATACCACATCTACAAAGTCCATGTGTATGTAACCATACCTCATTAACGCCTGAAACAGCTTGAACAGTATATAAATCTGTCGAACTTGGAACAACCTTAGACTCTGCTGTCATTTTAACCCACTTAAAAGGTAACATTTTCTCTGCACTTTCATCTAAAACACCAAGCATTTTAGGTATACAAGCATTAGCAATCTTCAGCTGTAAATGATAAGCTTTTTTACTATCACTGCCAAATTTCATAAATATCGTAAGTGCTGTTTTAGCTTCTTTTAACTTTTCTACTTCATCAGTTGAAAAAAAATAATTTTTATTTATATAAATCTCCGGTAAAGAAAAGTCATTCGGATAAAAACCAATTTCATAATCCTCTTCTTCATAATTAACAACCATCTTTCCAGGTTCCAATGGTGTTAATGGATGTTTACTCTTAACACGAACTCCATCAATTTTTTCTACTCTTTCAAAAATTTTATCGAGTTCTTCTTGCGTAAGATTCTCTGAAACAACCAGCATATATGAATACTCTTCCCAATATCCTAGTGGTTCTTCTTTTAATTTCCTCTTTCCAAAACTTTTTAATAACATCTACATACTTCTCCTCTCATAACAAATTTATAATAAACTTTTTTGTAATATTTATTATAACAAAATTAAGACCTAAAATAAACCACCAGCACTACTTCTTTACTATCATTATACATCTTACAATTATTAACATCTAATTAAACAATTTACTAAAAATGTCATCAATAAAATCACTATCACTTATTTTAGCTTCTAAATACTTATTAAAATTACTCTTAAAACTATCAATATCATTAACACCGAAAGTAATATCCTTAAAATTAGGATAATTATTAATAACATCATCTCTTGAAATTTTATAACTATTACCACTAAAACTATATTCAATATAACAAACATTTTCAATCAAAGTAAATATTGATATTGTATTATAAATAAGACTTTTTTTCAAATATTGATTCTCATTAATATACCAATCAGTTATATGATAATTAATTAGAAGCCCCAAATTTTTGGAATCGATTTTAAATACAAAACCATACTCTGAAAGTGGCAAAAAATTTAGCAAATTACCATCATTACTATTATTACCAACATATTTATTTTTATATTTTATAATATTATCAATCCCACTGTGATTTCTATTAAAAGGTACATTAGGAACTGATTCATCAGTATATTTCTTCTCTGTATCGACAATATAATATTCATTTTCTGTATCATAATTAATTCTATAAACATTATAAAACGGTGTCTTATAAACAATCATATCTCCACCTGTTTCTATAAGATAAGAAAATCGTGGTGCTTGTTTTATCAATATTACTCCCAAATAATCAATTAAAAAAAGCAAAAGTACAAAACAAACAAAATATCCAATATCAAAAGCAATTCTAACAAAAAGTGACTTAAATCTTAATAATCTAAAAATACCTACTGTTGAAATAACTGCACCAATTAATCCATATATTGACGCCCAACTACTACTACTTGCAAATATTGACATAGCTGCTAAAGTGATTAATAATCCAAATACTATTAAAATTAATCCAATAATATTATTAATTCCAAACGATTTTCTAGTAGTATAATCTATTGCTTTAATAACATTTTCTTCAAATCTCTCTTGATAACTATCATCATCTATTTTTTCACCACTAATAAACTCATTAATAGAAATATCAAGTTCATGACATAGTGGCTTAAACAATGAAAGATCAGGCATATTACGACCATTTTCCCAATTGCCAATAGTTCTATCAGATACTCCCAACTTATAAGCAAGATCAGCTTGTGTTAAATTTTTAGCCTTTCTCTTTTCCTGAATAAATTTTCCAATTTTTTCTTGATTCATTTTTCATCTCTCCTCAACTTAAATTTTATAAATAAAAAGATAAAAATAACAGGAAACAAATCAAGGGTATACTTTTTAAAACCATTATTAATAATACCCTAATCTTTTAACACTATACAAAACTACTTAACTATAAACTAATAAAACCTTATTAAAAATAAGGTTTGTATCTTTATATAGATTGCTACATCAAAATAGTTCTTAATAGACCTAGTACTTTCTAAATTATAATAATTAAAACTAATAACCATTTTAATTTACATCTAAAAATATCGAATACTGTAATATCATTTTATAAATCTTTTTTATATTTATTAATAAGTTTCTCTATTTTTTTACTATCTAACTCTATAATAAAATGCTTACTATCATAATTTATATCCTTTTTAACTTCTCTTAAAAAATCACTATAAGAAATAACTCCCAAGATTTTTGAATCAACAACAAAACTAATATTCCAATCATCCATTACAATATCATCATTTAAAATAAATTCACCAGGTTCATAAGGAAAAACAGACTTTACATTCTCTGTTAAAACATATACTCCAAACAAACTACCATCATTTCTTTTATAAATACCAGCTTTAGCATAGTAAATATCAAGCTTTTGTTTATTGTGCATAAACTCACCAAATTTTTTTAGATCATTATTAATATCGACAAGTTCCAAGTTAGTAACAACAATTGGATTCATAACTCCAAAAAGATACATTTCCCTATACTTACCACTATTAATATCATCCAACATAATTTGTAAAGTATCTAAACTTAATGCTTTATCTTCTTCCTTAAATAAATCTATATTTTCTATTGTTTCAACTATATCATTTCTAACGAATTTTTTTACCTTCAACCTCTTCATTATTCTCTTTATATAATCATAAAAAAAGTCAATATCAATATCACTTGTTGGAAGAGTCATTCTTAAATTTATAGTATTATCAATTACAGATACTTCATATCCGCGGCAAAGATGTTCTTTATAAAAAACAACTGTATATTTACCAATCTCATTTTCAACAAGACGATAATTATCATCCATAATACCATATCTCATATCATCAAAAATAATATCCTTAATATTAATATTCTTTTTAAATAAACCACCACTTTTAATCAAAACATCAACGGCCATTTTTCCCTCCATAAAAAGTTGAAACTATTTTTCTTTCTCCTTAAGACCTTCCTTAATTCCTTCTGCAACACTCTTAAAAACATCTTTTGATATACTAGAAGCTGCTTTACTAACTACAGGAGTTGCTTTTTCTAAAGCCTCATTCATTACAGGAAGTCTTTGCTGAATTCCAAATGCTAATACTTTTCTTCCTTTTGCTATCATAAAAATACTACCAGCAATCATCAATGTAGCAAAACAAATAAATGAACCTATCATAATAAATGGTATACCCGAAAAAGAATTAGACTTATTCTTTAAAGAACAATAATCCTTCGTAATTAAATTATTCTTATATTCATCAAATCCACAATAATTAAAACTTGGATTAAGTACATCTGTTATTATCTTCAAATCATAAGCTTCTCCATCAGTATACTCGGAAAAAGAACTATATTTAAATCCCTTATCTAAAAGTTCTTGTTGTTTTAATTTCAAAATATTGGCACTTTTTGAAAGCTCATCTTTAGAAGGCTTCTTAACACCATTATAAATTAAAATTCCCCCAGTTCCTAAACCAAGCAATAAAACAAGTAAAGAAATAATTCCTAACACTTTTGACATTCTTTGATATTTTTCTTCATTAAGATACTCATTTTTCATATAAATTACACTCCCTCTATATCTATCATTCTAACATAATCATCTAAATGTTACAACTTCAATTAAACAAGCTTACTTTTTACTATTACTTTTAAACCTTAACATCCTATCATAAATTCTAAACTTTGGATAAGATTTCTTAAAACGTCTATAAAGAATCGAATTAGAATCAAGCCATAATAAAACCTTTTTTCTAATAACTTCTGTATTATCAATAGACTGTTTTTTTATCTCCTTTTTTATCTTACTCATAATCTTAAAAGAGATAATAATATCAACAACATGAACAATTAATAATATAATAGCAACAACTAAAATAGTAATATCACTTAATTTTTCAACAAAACCTACAATTAACGGATGAACAAAATAAATAATAATTGTTCCAAAAATACCAAAAGGAATCATTGTTTCTAAACAAATTCTACCATTTATATTAAATTTCCATCTAGAGTAATCCCACCATCTAGCCTTAAAAAGTTTTTCCATTATATATGAAGTAAAATACTCTAAAACTGAACAAATAAGAATACATTTTAAAAAGACTGCTAATAAATCATCAGTATTATTAGAAACAAGTAAAATAATTCCTAAAACACCATATCCATAAATTGGACATATTGGTCCTATTAAAAAACCACGGTTAACAAATCGTTTTAATTCAATTAACTTTTCAATTACTTCCTTTACCCATCCTAAAAATGAATAAATCATAAAATAAATAAAATATTTACAAAATATCATCATTATATCAACTTCCTAACTCTATTATATAATAATTTTAAAAGTTATTAAAGAAAATAAAATTAGTAACACGTTATAAAAGATAAATACTACTTATTATCATTATACTTTATTAAGTAAATTTAATTACTACATAAAAAAAGAAACTAGCATTCTAACTAGATTTCCTTCTTTCTACATTCTTTTATTTTTACAGCAGTTCCATAAGCAATTATTTCAGCTGCCCCATTCATAACTGCAGATGATCCATATCTAATATTAATAACTGCATCAGCACCTAAACTAGTAGCATCATCAACCATTCTTTTAGTAGCAACCTGTCTTGCTGTTTTAATCATTTCAGTGTAAGAAGATATTTCACCACCTACAATAGTTTTCATTCCTGCCATAAAATCTCTTCCTATATTTTTAGACTGTACAACCTGTCCCTTAACTATTCCTAAACATTCCGTTATCTCATAACCTGGAATATAATCAATATTTACTAGCTTCATCTTCTTCTCCTTTTTTTATTTCTTTTATTCTAACTATCAAATTATAACTAATACTAATTATTGGTATTAAAAATATCAACATCACAAACAAATAAATGACTAATGGCATATTATCATTTTCAGTAAATTGAAAATAAGATATCACTAAAATGATAAATACAAAAAAAGCACTAAATATTAAACTTGATAGTATTGCACCCCTTATTTTTTTGACATGACTAATTTTTACATCCTTCAAAGTAAATCCTTCCTTTTTTAAAATATTAATCTCTTGAAAATAATTATTAATATCGATGGAAGTAAAAGTATCTGTAGATTTTTCTATTTCTTCACACATATTCTTAATTTTTTGATAATTTTCTTCTTCCATTTCTATTTTTTTTATTCTATCCTGCATACACTCTTGTAATGTAAGTAAACCATCATTTAACAATTTCAACTCTCTTATTGGTACATTTAACTCACGTAAAAACTTAATTATTTTAAGTTTATTAATATCTACATCACTATATACTCGGTAATCATTTTCTTTATTTCGTTTTGGTGTAATTAAACCATTTTCTTCATAATACCTAATACTCTTTTTAGATAAACCAACTACTACTTCTACTTCATGAATATTCAAAAGCTTTCTCCTCCTTTCATAAAAACAATATAGACCATAACCTAAGGGTAAGGTCAACAATAATTTAAAAAATTTATTAAAAAAAAGAAATCTTTTTATTTCTTTTAAACAACTACTTAGCTTTCTTTACTTTTAATTATTTCATTAACACTTTTACCTTTACTAAAATCAGTAATAGCATCAAAAAGTTCATCAACATCATCAGTATCAAAATCAGCACTTGCTAGTTCATCTGTATCAATTAATAAATCACTAACTTTATCTAAAACATCAAGTACTACAGTATAATCAACTGCATAACTTGAAACATTAGCTATTGGAGAAACTATCGATTCAAGTTGAGAATTATCAAGTACATCTTTATATTCTCTAATAAATCTAGACATTGTCTTATTAATGTTTTTAGTATTATACTTAATATCTTCTCTAAATTTTTCATCATTATTAAACCTATCTAAAACATAATTAACTACTTTCTCATTTGCACAATTAAAAAACTTCTTACTAATATCACTATCCAAAATAACATACATTTTATTTTTTTCATTTAAATTCCAATTATCGATAGTATTAAAAGCTTCCTCAAACTTAGTATTATCTTCTATCTTTTTTAAATAATAATCATGTACAGAACCTCTTGTCATTGGATACGTAATAAAGGAATATCTAACTTTATAAACTAAAACAATTTCAAGACCAATTATAAGAAGAAAGATACAAAACTTTAATGGTATCAATAAAAAATTAGTAACTATCCTAAAAACCTTTGTTTTATTATCAACAACACTAAATTTTCTATCCACCCTTCTGACAAATAAAACTTTCCAAAAAAACCAAACTGGAGAAGTTATAATTATAAATGCTTTTTTCAAAATATTTAATGTCTTACCGAAAAAGCCAATATTATCATTATCCTTTTCTAAATCAATATCTGTAGAATCATCTACATTATTTTTACTATCTATCTTCTTCATTAAATATCACCACTTTCAATCTTATTCTACAAATACTAAAGTACCATGTCAATATATAAACTTACAAAATATAAAGAAAAAGCAAATTAAACCTTTTTCTAATTTGCTTTTTTCATTACTGACTTAAAATATTTTTAATATGCTCACTAACATCTATTTGTGGAATCATTATATCTTCTCTTTGTTCTGTTTTAATAGCTGATTTAATAATTGGAGAAACAATAGCAAGTTTTTCTAAATCAGTACTGTTATCTTTAAATGAAACTACAATAGATGCCATCACAGTTGCATCAATTTGAGTATAAGCTACTACTGTATCAATATCATTTACTGTTACCTGAATAAGAATATATTCTACTTCTTCATATGTTTTTATACTAATACTATCCTTAACAGTTATACCAGCATTTTTTAAAGACTCTTCTAACATGTTAATTCTCGACTTCAATAATTCATAATTTCCTTCAAACAAATTTATTAAAGTTTTAAAAGTGTTTTCACTATCCGTAAGAATTAAACCCTGATTATTAACTGAAACATTTAAATTTTGTGATATTTCAAAAGTATATGCTCCTATTATAGCTTTACTATTAGATGTTTTATTTTCACAAACTGGAGGAGTAGGAATATTAGTATTATCATCTCTATTAATAAAGTTACTATTACCAGAGTCTTTTGTAACAATTAATACAATTATTACTATAAGAGCAATCATTATAGCCATTAAAACTCCAAAAATAGCATATTTAATATTATCATTAGACTTTAATTTACTTTTATCAAACTCTTCACTAACATTTTCATTTAAGTTGTTAGATACTTGATTACTAGAAATATTCTCCTTATTATCGTATTCTTTATAACTAGAGGAAGCACTTTCAACTTCCCTTTTCTGATTAGAAAAATTATCTTCCAAATGATATCTATCCATTATCTTTTGATAAGTATTTATACTTTGCAAATTAGTAGTTTGATTACCATCAAAAGTATTAGAACCATTTACTGAAGAACTACTAAAATTCGATGGAGTAAATAAATCACCATTACTTGTTTCATTTGATGATTGATTAATATTATTAACATCATCCACCTTTAATGATTGAAATCCTACAAAATCACCTTTATCTTGATTATTATTAACAACATTATAAGTATCATTAACAGTTTGATTTTTCAAAAAATCAGAAGGAGAACCACAATTCTTACAAAATTTATCACCATCATTTAATAAAAATCCACAATTCTTACAATTCATCAACATTTACCTCTTTTCACACTATTTTATTAAAACCCCTTACTAAACAATTAAAAACTACTAAATTAAATAGAAAATAGATATTGACAATTTAACGATTTATCTTCTTAAATTTCACCTAAAAAATCATACATTTTTCTATTCTTTATAATATTATTATACACTTAAATCTTATCAGTTTCAATTAATATATAAAAGAAATACTAAATTATAACTATCATAAAAAGGCAACTATTTAAGAATAAAAATTAAAAATATAATTTTATTACTCTGTTCTAAGAGCTTCAACAGGGTCCTTCTTAGCCGCCATTTTAGCTGGCATAAGCCCTGCTATAACAGTAAGAATCATACTGATAATAACTAGTACAATAGCACCAATTACTGGAAGAGATGCAATATTAGAAATATTAACAAAATGCTTTATCACTAAATTAATAGGAATATTTAAAATAACTGTTATTAAAATTCCAAAAACTCCTGCTGAAAATCCCTCGAGAATTGTCTCTGCATTAAAAACTCTAGATATATCTTTTTTACTTGCTCCAATTGCCCTTAAAATCCCAATTTCTTTTGTTCTTTCTAATACTGAAATATAAGTAATGATACCAATCATAATACTTGATACAACTAAACTTATTGCAACAAAAGCTATAAGAACATAACTAATTGTATCAATAATACTAGAAACACTACTCATCATTACTCCAACAATATCCGTATAATTAATTACTTCTTCCTCTTTTTTATTATCACTTGCAGTATCATTATATTTATCTATTATCTTAACTATTTCTTCCTTTGAATCAAAATCTTTAGGATAAATCTTAATACTAGATGGCTTACTAATATCAACTATTCCAAGTGTTTTCAAATTATCTTCATAAGTACTACCTGCATTTTTAGTATACTGAAGAATAACATCGGCAAGTTCCTTTTGAGATAAAGAGGCTAAATAAGCCTTTTCCTCAGGTGTTAGCTTATTTATATCAAAATTATCTTTTATATCACTAAATTCCATACCTGTAAAAACATTCTTTAAAGGATTAGAAATCTGTTCTTTAGCTATTTGAGAATTACTAACGTTTTCTATAATATATTTAGTTAGTTCACTACTATACCCAACAGTTGCACTAATTGAAGTAACTGTTGCTTCTTCATTTGGTCTAATAATTCCAACAACTTTAATCTCTGGTGCCTCATCAACTATTTTCTTTAAAAAAGAAGAATCATCTCTTTTATCTAACCACATACCATTTTGTTTAACAAAATAATCAGTGTTTAAAACGAGTTTAAATTTTAACTTTAAAAACTCTTCATAAGAATAAACTTCATTCATTACTTCTATTTCTTCACCAGCCATTATTTTCTTAAACATACCTGCTAACTCTTTTTGATCCTTAATTCCAAGTGCATATAAAGCATAATCACTAATTTCATTATTCTTATTTAAAATCAAAACAACTTCGTTATACTTATCAGGTAACCTTCCACTTAAAACATCATACTGTGTTTTAATAAGTTCCTTATTATCCAAAAGTTCCTCAAAAATATTTGTATTCATCATCATTGAAGAATTACCAAATTGTGATTGTAATTCAAACATACTATCCATTCCCTCTACTCCGAATGAATCGAAAATAGTTACAGGATTTACTCTGGTAATAGAATTACTTGTATCACTATTATATAACTGCATATCAAAATTATAACTATACTGAATAGCTGTTGTATAATCATTAATATTCGACTTCTTATTATCTAAAAATTTTTTAAATACCTCTAAGTTATTAGTATTCATTTTAGAAGTCATCATATTAATTAAATCTGTCATAATATTTCCTGAATACACCTTATCAAGCTCGTGATTAACATCTACATCCTTTGCTGTCATAAGCGTTGTAATCAAACTAGCTGTATCAACAGTTTTTTCATCTACTACAATCGGATAAGTTGACAAAGTATCTTCCTCAACTTTCCTTATATAATTCCTAACTCCACTAGATAAAGATAAAATAAGTGCAATTCCTATTATTCCAATTGATCCTGCAAAGGCCGTTAAAATAGTTCTTCCTTTCTTAGTTAATAAGTTATTTAAACTTAAAGACATTGCTGTAGTAAAAGACATACTAGTCTTCTTTAACGACTTTATTCTTTTCTTTTTATCTTCATTGACACTAACACACTCTAAAAATGGATTAGTATCATCAATTATCTTTCCATCCAAAAGTCTTACAATTCTAGTTGAATACTTACTAGCAAGATCAGGATTATGTGTAACCATAATAACCAATTTTTCATTAGCTATTTCCTTTAATAACTCCATTATCTGAATACTAGTCTCAGAATCAAGTGCCCCAGTTGGCTCATCTAAAAGTAAAATATCAGGATCATTAATAAGGGCACGGGCTATAGCAATTCTTTGCATTTGTCCACCTGACATCTGATTAGGCTTTTTATTCATATGATCAATTAAACCGACCCTTTTTAAAACTTCAATTGCCTTTTTTCTTCTTTCTGTTTTATTAATTCCTGATAATGTTAAAGATAGTTCAACATTTGCCAAAGCAGTCTGATGTGGTATTAAATTATAACTTTGAAAAACAAAACCAATACTGTGATTTCTATAAGTATCAAAATCTCTATCAGTATACTTTTTTGTAGAAACTCCATTTATAACTAAATCACCACTTGTGTAATTATCAAGTCCACCAATAATATTTAAAAGTGTTGTCTTCCCACTTCCTGATGGTCCTAAAATAGAAACAAACTCATTTTCTCTAAACTTAATACTAACATCATCTAATGCCTTTTGTTTTAAATCAGCTGTTTCATAATACTTAGTAATTTTCTTTATCTCGAGCACCGTATCATCTCCTTATATAACAATTATAAAAAAAAGGATATAGTTAGTCAACTATTATCCCTTATTTTACCAAGTATTTATTACCTTCCTTTTCTGATACATTTTCATAATCTTTACATGTATCATAAATAAAATCACCAACTTTATAAGTTTTATCATTAAGCACAAAATAAGATGCTATAGAAACACTTGAAACATTACCTTTAGAAGTATCAAAATTAAAAACATAAAAAGATGGTAAACAATAACTAGTCTTTATAAATGGTGCTGCATAAAAAATTAACATTCCATTATAAAAATAAGATTTTTGAATATGTAAATGTCCTCTTAAAATTATATCAATATTTTCACCTTCATAAAAGTTAACAACATCTTTATCATACTCATAGAGTCTATTTTTTGTCATATAAAATGGATGATCTAAAGCAATAGACATATCATTAACCTTTACTAAAGCTTTTCCACCTCTACTTGAACCAAGTGGAACAAAGTCGAGCCTTTTATCCATAATTTCTTCTACTAAATCAATACCATATCTATTTAATAACCTATTATCATGATTTCCTTTTATATAATAAGTATTAATATTTTTATAAAACGGATAATTTTTAATTAAATTATCAACTTCTAATAAAATATTATTAAAAATTAACATTCTTGACTCATTTGTATTATCTTTATAATCAAAAATTTCTTGATCTAAGACATCACCTAAATGAAAAACATGTGAAACTCCTAAATTTCTAAATGTTTTATACATTGTCCAAATATCATCAAAATTATATTTTTCCTCAGTCTTTATATGTGTATCACTTACTACTGCTATACTAAATCTTTCTGAAGAAACATCAAAGGTCATTACTTCTTTATATGGACTTTTTTTGACAAGTGATGTTTTTAGACAAAGTGTTCCATCTTCAAACACATAATCAATTTCATAACCATTTAATCTAATTTTACTAATTATCTCTGCTATATCTCCTCTTTTATAACGTTTACCACATAATTCTTTAAGTGAAATTCCTTCTTCTAAAAGTGCCAAAACTTTATTATAACTTTTACTATTCATACCTACCACCTGATTAATAAAATAATTATAACACATCTTTGACTTAAAAGATATCTTTATATTTTACTTTATTTATATGTGTTAATAAATATATCTGGATAATATGTAATAACAAATATATTATCAAATATTTTCTTTTTAGAAGGACAACTACTTATATCCTTAAAAAAATTCATCAAAATATCAATCCCACTACTATCTATAACATTAACCATTACCTTTTTATTATTTTCAAGTTGCTGAATTAATACTTTTTCATTTAACATATAACATGGAAAAACATAAAATTCCAAATCAATATAATTATCTCCTGATTGTTCAATAAGCCACCCTAAATTACAAGAGTATTTTTTTGATTTAATCAGTGTAATAAGTATTTGATTTGAGCTAAAAAGACAAACAGAAATTTCTGGAAACTTATTTAATATAGTAAATATTTCATTTATGTATTCTGTATTAATCTTAACTATATCAGAAACTGTACTTTCTGTAAGATAAGGAAGATCAAGTGGTAAAACATTAAGCATTATTTCCTTATTAAAATCTTTTAATCCCTCTAAATAAACATCTAATGGTTTTATTTCCGATGAGTTTATCTGTGAAAGAGTTGAATGCTGAATTGCATTAATTTCTGTAATTGTATTAGTTGGATTTTCAAAAACTACAATTTTTCCATTGGCAGTTCTTGTAATATCTAAAACAACTCCATGTATATCAGAATCACTATAAGCTTTTGAGAAAAAATCAAAATTATTATATCTATTATTCTTATGAGAAAGAATGTTCATAACATCACCTAATCTAATATATGACAATTACTATCCAAACTTACCTTAAAAACCAAAAGAAAAACAGATTATAAAATCCGTCTTATCTTAAATTATTTTTTAATTTGTAAATAGTATTTTTTCAGATTTATATTGTCTTACAATTACAAATAACACTGTTGTTATAATAACAATTGTTGATACAAGCATCAAAATTATATTTAAATAATTTACTGTTCCATTAGTTATATCAGTAAATAATAATGTAAAATTAAGAAATGGAATAAGAGATAATATTGCACTTGTTTTAATATCAATTAAGAAAGCTATCATTCCTGGAAAAAAGGAAATAAATGTAAGTGGAGTAAGTGAACTTTGAGCTTCTTTAAAGGTTTTTGATTTACTTGCAATTGCAATGCACAACCCACTTATCAAAAAGGAATATGCAATAATTACAATACTTGCAAATACTAAACTAGATACTGGTAACATTAAGTCAACATCCTTATACAAAGTGAACATATCATTTGCAACTACTAATGAAATAACAGTAAGTATCAAACTTATTACTCCTGTTATAATAGATGAAATTGAAACACTTAAAAATTTTCCAATAATTATATCTTTACTCTTAATAGGAAAAGTAAGTAATGTTTCAAGTGTTCCTCTTTCCTTTTCACCAGCTGTTGTATCAGTTGCCGGGTAAGTAGCTGATACTGTAATAGCCATAATAATAAATAAAAAAGCATAACTAGTTATATATTTAGCAAAAAAATTATCTTCACTAATAATATTTTCTTCCAAAGTAATAATATTTAAAATACTTTCACTATCTAAATTTTTATCATCTAAAACTTCTTTTTGCAAATAACTTTTATAACTATTAAAATAACTTTCTACTAAAGAAGAAGCAAAAGTTGTTGTATCATTAACCTTTCCATTAATAATATACTTATTTTCACTTTTAGTAACATATAAATCTAAGTTACCCATTTCATAATCCTTACGTACTTTTTCTTCATTTTCATAAAAAGAAGCATCGATACCTATCTCATCTAAAATTTTCTTTTCAACATCACTCATTTTATAAGAAAAACCTATTTTATTATAAGATTTAACATCTCTATTAGTTTGCATTTCAAATAAAGCAGACATCCCAATAACAAGTAAAGGAATCATTAAAGGAATAATTAACATCATAGATAATGATTTTTTATCTCTAAACATTTCTCTTACTTCTTTTTTCAAAATATTAAACATATTATTCTTCATTATCAATTCCTCCTATTAAAGCAAAAAAAGCATCTCTTAAATTCGTTGTTTTTGTATCCTTCTTTATTTTTTCACATGTTCCTTCTTTAATAATTACTCCCTTATTAATCATAATAACATTATCACAAATATTCTCAGCTTCTTCCATATAATGTGTTGAATAAAGAATTGTCTTACCTCGTTTTTTTTCATTTTTTATAAATTCTAAAATTATCTGACTAGAAATTATATCAAGTCCACTAGTTACCTCATCCAAAATGTAATATTTAGGATCATGAACTAAGCATCTAGCAATATTTACTCTTTGAGTTTGACCAGTTGAAAGTTTTTCTATTTTATTATGTAAAAAGTCCTGCATATCTAAGGTTTTTACTATTTTTTCTATTCTTTCTTCTTGTTTACTATTATCAACTTCATATATCTCACAACACATTTTTAAAAGTTCATAAGTAGATAAAGATTGATATATTTTTGTATTTCCTGATAAATAAGCAATATTTTTCTTTATTGCTATTTCATCATTAGCATAAGTTAAATCATCAAAGGAAATTTTTCCATCAGTTGGTTCTAATATACCAGCGATCATTCTAAGTAATGTTGTTTTTCCAGCTCCATTTGGACCTAAAATTCCAACAATTTCCCCATCTTTAGCATTAAACGTAATACCATTATCAGCATAAAACTCCTCTTTCTGCTTTTTTTTATTAAGTCTAACAAATTTCTTTTTTAAGTCCTCTACCTTTAACATAAAATCAACTCCTAACAATAAAATTATAACACAAAAAGAAAAATAGTATCTTAAATAACTAAAAAAATACTATTTTTATATTTTAAAATAAATTCTCTATTAACTTATTGTCACTTATTTCCATAAAATCATCAAAACAATATTTTGCTGATGAATATTTTTTTATAAGAACATCAATTGAGTTAACTTTTCTATTTCTTTGATAACATCTACCACTAAGCAATTGTGATTTACAACTCTTTACTTCATAATTTCTAATACTTCCCACTAAATTTTCCATATTATAATTACCTTTCATTCTTTTTTATGTAATCAAACCACTCACACAATATCCATTATATTACAAATATGATAAATTGAAAAGAAAAAAAATAAGAAATTTATCACTTTCAAAATTTCTTACTAATTAACTTGTAATACTAGTATTATATTGACTATTAGAAGCTACACAAACAGCCTCTTCATATCCACTATTTAAGCATGCATTCATTCGTTGTTCATACGTTGGATTAACACCAAGATAATTTGCAATTACTGTTATTTTACTATCAAACACTGCATCAATCATATCTTCTGTAAGAACTAATGACTCATCTAACCACATCTTTAAAGAAAATGTTTTTGACTCACCATGATTCAAATATCCTGTCTCTAACATATATGAATCAGTAGCACCATCTACAGTAATATCTGCTACAGACCTATTTGAAAGTATTTCTGGATTTCTATCTTGAAATGCTATTTTTATAGATTCGTTATGAAGAAAAGTAGTAGTAGAAAGAACTTCCAAATTAACCTGATATGATGCATAATTATCACATACATTCGTTATCGTAAAAGTATAAGGTGTTTGTGTTAAACCAACACTATCAGCTGTTGGAGAAGCACTTTCCATACTGATTGGACTATTATTATCCTGATAAGTAACTTTAAAACAGCCAGATGTAACAATATTCTTTTCTGTTTGTGAAATAACTAACTGCCATAATGCAAAACTAGTACTAATAACTGTAATTAAAATTAATAAAATAATTAACGATGCTAGCATCTTTTTTCTACTGACTTTTATACTTTTCATAATGCCTAGCCTCCTATTTAATATAATTTTAGCACATCCTCGAGCCTATTACAATATATTTTGTACAAAATAATATCAACTTTTCTTTACATAAAAATTTGAATACAGTATAATAATTCTAATATTTAAAAGCAACAAAATCTACAGTAATAAAGGAGTAAAACATGAAAAGATATAAACAAACTGAAATAGATGAATTAGCAAATATTTTAAAACAGGATGGCATAATCAGTGTCCCTACTGATACCGTATTTGGAATCTGTTGTCGTATTAATTCAAAGAATGCTTATAACAAATTAATGACTATTAAAAATCGTCCTTCTGATATGTCATTTCCTGTAATGGTCCTAAATGAGAAACAAATTGCAGATATTGCTATTTTAAATGACAACATAAAAAAACTAATTTATGCATTCATGCCTGGACCAATTACTCTAGTTTTAAATAAAAAATCAACAGCACTTACCTACATAAATAATGGTGGTTTAAGAGAAACTGATGAAATAGCAATTAGGATGGCACCTACTAAAGCATTAGAAAATCTAATTTATAAAGCCGAAAGTCCCATTTTTATGACCAGTGCTAACAAAAGCGGACAACCAACCTGTACTAGTGTTGAAGAAATAGAAAAATCATTTCCAAATTTAGATGGAATCATGGAAGGAAATATTACATTTGGTATGGCTAGTACAATAGTAGATTGTACAAAAGAAGAAATAAAAATTCAAAGAAAAGGACCTATATCAGAGGAACAAATAATAAAAGTATTAAAAAAAGGACAAAAAATCAAATAAATTTATATTAAATATATATTTAACTCTGGACTTCATTTGGCGGTTATAGTTCATGTACTTCAAGATTTATTTAAGTACTTTTACCTTTATTTTAATAAATTTAAAAATGCTTAGATTTAACAAGTATTAGATGAATTTTAAAATTTTGGGAGTTGAAAAGGTAGTTGGCAATTTGAACTACCTTTTTATATTGTTAATTGTGAATATCCTTCATCTATTATTTCATATCCTGATTTTTCGTTTTTAATCTAACTTCTATACATCTTTACAAATATTTTTGGCACCTTTAAGTTTAGAGTATTGCATAAAATATCTATTTTCAGTATCTGATATTACATTAAAACCAAGTTTTTCATATAATCTAAATGCATTTATATTATTTTTATACACCCATAAATAAACTATATTATTATTTTCTAATATATCTTTTATTATACTAGTTCCTATTTTCCTATTTCTATATTCCTCTTCAATAAATATTTCATCCAATATAACACCATCTAGATGTTTTAAAACTAATATACATCCAATAATTTTATTATCTAATTTTACAACTTTATAATCATTTATTTGCTTAGGAATAGAACTATTAACATAATTGTTAATTTTAGTAAATTCCTCTTCTGACAAATCTTTAGCATGTTTTAATATACTACTTAGTTTATATTTAATAAGTAAATCTAAATTATCAACAGTAGCACTTTCTAATTGATACAACATAATTTCACCACCTTTATTACATTATACCATCAAATTACTCCATTTTCATTTAATTACACAAACAAAATAATTAATTTATATACATTTTCCTACTTAATTAGCAATTGAAAAATAAAATCACAGTATCATTAAATACACTGTGATTAATGCTAAAAAGCTCATATTTTTTATTTTAGACGAATACTTAAAATACTCATTATATATTAATTGTTCTCATCAAAACTTTTTTTCTTCCAATTAACTCAGGATTAGTCCAACCTAAACAATTGTTTCCTTGTGGTTTCAAAGATTCATCTAATCCAACTTTTTCATGATATTCAACATTGCAACTTACATTATTACAATTAGTACAGCTCCTATTTTCTATTAATTGTTTTAGGTATTCTCTTTCTTCATAAGATAATACTGATGCTACTTTAATATAAAATTCACTTGGATTTTCAACAATCTTTTCAATTACATCTTCCAATGCAGAACTATTTGTTTTTGTAATCTCCATATCGATAGTTCTCTTTTTTAAACAATTTTCAAATTTTTTACACTTATCTAGTGTTTTCTGATGTTTCATTTTCAATTTTCCAACATTACTTTCAAATTCATCATTATAGGGTAAACATCCTATTTCCTGATATAAAATATCCTCGTTTAATTTATTTACTACAGTCAAAGTATCACTATAACTATCAAATAATTGATTTACACAAATGGAATTAGTACATTCAGAGTAAATATTAAACTCAGGAATTGAATGTTCAGAATGTACTTCAATTTCAGTACAAACTTTTTTATATGGAAAAACAACTTCATACAAAGTCTTATAATTACCATCACCTAAATATAATTTTTTTTCACTGACAACATAACATTTAGACACAATATTAGCTACTACTCTACATTCTTGTCCTAATTTTCCATAAGAACAATCATTTTCTTTAACTGGCATAACTGCATATTTAATTGGATATTTAACTTCTTTTTTCTCCTTCACAATAAAACCTCCTTAACAAAGTTATTATAACATTAAAAGTTTAATTCTTTTTACAAAATTTTTTTAAGTCTAATTACCAAAATGTTTACTTTCAATCAGTATATCGTCTTTTTTCATAAAACTCTTAATTAAAAAAATCTACAAACATAATCAATGTAATGAGCAAAACAAAGAATATCAACATCATATCATATAATAATGCAATATTTTTTTAATTTTTATCATAAATAAAGCACCAATTAATATGAACTACAACTACTAGTTTAACAGTTGTCAGTTAAAAATTTTCCAGTTTGTATTTATTACTCTCAAATTAAAAAGTTCAAGTTATCCTCAAATTTGGTGTGATAAAAGAGCCTATTTTGAACTCTTGTACCAAAGTGGTTTGATAAATATCAATTACAATATTATTTTAACAAAATATAGGAAAAATAACAATAATTTTGTGAATATTGTTTTTTTATTCTGAATCTTTTATTTGTTGCATTGATTCTTCATAAGTTGCCATACATATATTATCATTTGCATCTACAAGTATCAATAATGGTGCTCCCACATATGATGGTTGCACTTTATTAAAAATTGGTTCAAAACATTTAAACCCATTCCATTCACACAGATATTCTGCATTTTCATAACCACGTTCCTTAGCAAATTTTTGAACTTTCTTAGATAATTCTTCTGATATATTATTCACTTTTTCAAATAGTTCTTGTGAATACTTTTTGACTCTTATAATTTCATCTAAAGATAGTTCAGTTGTCTTCTTACAATAAGATTTAATTCATTCTCATTGTCGTTTGCAGGAATAATTAACCTGGTGTTAGTATAGATATATAGACACGAAATTTCGAACGATGTGATATAATA
>CANORV010000002.1 GCA_947569245.1 uncultured Mycoplasmatota bacterium
TAACTCAAATGGAATGTGGGTAGGAAAGTTTGAAACAAGTAAATCAAACACTGCACCAGATAACTCCATAAATGGAAATGGAGTACAGATAAAACCAAATGTAACAAGCTATCGAAATATTCAAGTAGGAAATGCTTTTTATACAAGTTACAATTACAAAAGAGAAATGGAATCCCATATGATGAAGAATAGTGAATGGGGTGCTGTAGCCTACTTACAACATTCAAAATATGGTTCCGAGATGAGTGTTAGATTTAATAACAACAGTAACTTTATAACAGGATATTCATCAGTTAATGAACCAACATGTGGATATACTAATGATAACCGTGACTGTAATAAATATGGAACAACAAGTGATATAACACTTCCCTATAATACTGAAACAGGATACCTTGCATCAACTACTGGAAATATAACAGGTATATATGATATGTCAGGAGGAGCTTGGGAATATGTGATGGGAGTAATGACAGATTTAAGTGGTAAGCCATTATCAGGAAGAAATACTGCCTATAATTCAGGATTTACTGGTAGTTTTGGAGAAGGAGGAAGCCTTTCATCAGGCTTATCATGGCCAGAAGAAAAATATTATGATAGATATGATTATGGTACAAGTCTATCAGATTATACAAGAGGCCACTTAGGGGATGCAACTGTAGAAATGGGACCATTTAAAAGTATAATATATGTCAATAATGTAGTAAGACAGATTAGTTCATGGTATGATGCTAATGCATTTTTTATTTATCCAACTGCTTCTTGGTTTGTTAGAGGTGGAGTTTGTTATCAGGGAATAGAAGCTGGTACTTTTGCTTTTGCTGAAGATTATGGTTCATTACAGAACTATATTAGTTTTCGAGTTGTTTTAGCACCATAATTTATATACTTATTAAAACAAGTTTACTTGAAATAATAGTAAATTTTTTTTTGCTTGCTAGCTGATAAAGAATAGAGTATAATTTAATTATATAATAAAGGTAGGTATAAAATATGAAGAATAAAAAAAATATCATAGTAGTTATAATGATAGTTTTAGCTGTTGTTTTAGTTGGTACAAGTTATGCTTTATGGCAAATTACTCTAACTCAAGAGTCAACTAATGTAGTAACAACAGGTTGTTTTAATATAGAGTTTCAGGATAATAATCCAATTACTTTAGAAAATGCTATACCACTAACTGATGAAGAGGGTAGTAAACTTACTCCATATTCATTTACTTTAACAAATACCTGTGATACTTTAGTAAAATATCAAATAAACTTAGAAGTATTAGATTCTACAACGCTAAATAATGAATATGTAAAAACAAAATTTGAAGATAAAAATCCTACTCAACTTACAGCTAATAATCTAGTTGTAAAAACACTTAGTAATACTTCTTTTTCTTATAATTTAGATGAGGGAGTTTTAAGCAAAAAGGGAAGTAAAACATTTAATTTAAGACTATGGTTGAATGAAACAACAGAAGCAGTAGAGGATGCAATGAATAAAGTATTTGAAAGTAAGATTGTAGTAAATACTGTTCAAAGTATAGATAATTACACAGAAGATACTCTAAATGGAGCAGACCCAGTATTAAAAACAGACTTAATTCCAGTAACTATTGATAATGATGGAACTGTAAAAAAAGCAGATACTAAAGAAAAATGGTATAGTTATAGTGAAAAGATATGGGCTAATGCAGTAATACTAAAAGATAAAACAAAGTCATATGCATTAAATACAGTAATACCAGAAAGTGATATTGAGTCATACTTTGTATGGATACCAAGATATAGGTATAAAATCTTTAATGATGAGACTTATAGTGGTTTAACTGAAATAGAAGATAGAGATCAAACAATTGAGGTTGAATTTGAAACAAAAGATGTTGCACCATCAAATGGAACAAAAAAGAATGAATGGTTAACGCATCCTGCCTTTACGTCTTTTAACTCAAATGGAATGTGGGTAGGAAAGTTTGAAACAAGTAAATCAAATAATGCATTAGATAATTCATTTAATGCTATGGGAGTCCAGATAAAACCAAATGTAGTAAGCTATCGAAATATTCAGGTAGGAAATGCCTTTTATACAAGTTATTATTACCAAAGAGAAATGGATTCTCATATGATGAAGAATAGTGAATGGGGAAGTGTAGCCTATTTACAGCATTCAAAATATGGTTCTATGACTAGTGTTAGGCTTAATAATAATAGTAATTATCTAACAGGATACGCAAGTGTTTCAGAACCAACATGTGGATATACAAATGATAATCGTGATTGTAATAAGTATGGAACAACAAGTGATATAACAGTTCCTTATAATACCGAAACAGGATATCTTGCATCAACTACTGGAAATATAACAGGTATATATGATATGTCAGGTGGTGCTTGGGAATACGTCATGGGAATAATGACAGATTCAAATGGTAAGCCATTATCAGGAAGAAGTGCTAGTAATAACTCAGGATTTACTGGTAGTTTTGGAGAAGGAGGTTCTCTTACATCAGGATACTCATGGCCAGAAGAAAAATATTATGATAAGTATGTGTATGGAACAAGTTATTCAGACTATACAAGAGGACATTTAGGAGACGCAACAGTAGAAATGGGACCATTTAAGAGTATAATATATGCTGCTAATTTAACAAGACAAATTAGTTCTTGGTATACTAACTTTGCTTATTTTGTTGGTGCTGACACTCCTTGGATTGTACGTGGTGGTGGAGACAATAGTGGTTCAGAGTCAGGTGTATTTGCATCTGGTAGTGATAATGGCTCAGTTCGTATCTACGGTGGTTTTAGAGTAGTCTTGACACCATAATTATTATTGACTTTAAACTCCTTATATTTAGTATTTGTTAGAAAGAAAGTTTTACTATTTTTTTAAGTAATAAAACTATCTTTTTTTGTGTTATAATGTTTTTGGAGAAATGATTTCTATGAAAAATAAAAAAGATGAAAAAGAAACTATTGAATTGGCAATTGAAAAAACTGATAACTTATGTGATAATTATCTTAATGATAATCAATTTGTAATAAGTAAAATTTTTATTGAAGAGAAAAAAATTCAATTACTTATCGATCAGATGTATCAAGTTAGTGATATTAAAGATATAGATAAAAAACAAGATGTTATTTATCGAGATATTCTTCTTTTGAAGAGAGAATTGAATAATTTTATTAAATTAATATCAACAGATTCTTTTGGTGAATTTTTTGATAATTATACCAAACTTGTGATTGAAAAATATAAGCAATTACTTAACGATGCCGTTTTTTTAAATATAGAAGAAAGTGCTAATTATAAAGATAGTAAAAGTGGAAAAGAAAAAATAGATAATACTTTTAAGATGCTAGATGAAATTTACAAAACTAATAACGATTTACAAGTTTATTCTTTATCTAAGTTAGAAACACTTAACGTTAGAGATAAACAAATTTTAAAAGTAGATAAAAACTTAGATGATATCAGCTTGATACTTAGAGATATTGATGTTTTAAGATATGAACAAGAAAAAAATATTCAGAGGTTAGTAAATAATATTGAAAACTCTACTTCAACTGTTAAAAAAGTTCAAAATGTTGTTGATACTAGTAATCAAGTTTTAGACTCTTTTCTTTTAAATGTTCTTGCAGCTAAGATGATTCCTAAAAAAAGTGTTAGATACTCATTTCTAGCATTAGAAACATTAAAGTTTATGGGTAGGGTAATGAGTCCTAGGATAAAAGAAGAAGAAATAGATTTAATTCAAGTAGTTGATTACAGTTATGATATTTACTCTATATTAAATGATGTAGAAAAGATTAGCTACATGCTTGATAATATAAGTAGAGAAGTTGTTTTAGTTAAAGATAAATTTATTGCTGATTTTTTTCAATATAAAGGCTTGATAGCAGAATATGATTCAGTTATAGAAAAACTTGATTTAATTCTTTTTACAATAGATAAAGAGAAGGAAGAGATTAATAGTAGTAAGGAAGAATTAAAAAAACAAGAAAATATTAATTATGAAAAAGTTAAAACAAGGACAATATGAAGTTATAAAATAAAAGTAGACAGATAAAAAAGAACTGTTTACTTTTTTCTTTTATCTAAATTTGTTTTATGATAAAATATAAATGGTGATTAAAGCATGGAAAATATTAGAAACTTTTCAATTATTGCACATATAGATCATGGTAAAAGTACTTTAGCAGATAGGATTCTTGAATTAACTGGTGCTGTTTCTAAAAGAGAAAGTAAAGAACAAATGCTAGATTCTATGGATATTGAAAGAGAAAGAGGTATAACAATAAAACTAAATGCTGTTTGTTTAAAGTATACCTATAAAGATAAGCAATATACATTGCATTTGATAGATACTCCAGGGCATGTTGATTTTTCATATGAAGTAAGTAGAAGTCTTGCAGCATGTGAAGGAGCAATTTTAGTAGTTGATGCATCTCAAGGAATTGAGGCACAAACATTAGCTAATTTGTATTTAGCTATGGAAAACGATTTAACAATTATTCCGGTTATCAATAAAATTGATTTACCTGGTGCTGATATTGATAAAGTAAAACGTGAACTTATCGACACACTTGGTTTTAGTGATGATGAAATTATTTTAACTAGTGCTAAAACAGGAGTTGGAATCGATAAGTTATTAGAAGCTATTATTCTTAGGATTAAACCACCTAAAGGAGATAAAGAAAAAAAATTACAAGCTTTAATATTCGATAGCTATTTTGATCCTTATCGTGGTGTTGTAATACTTATTAGAATTGTTAATGGTACTTTAAGAGTGCAAGATAAGATTAAATTGATGAAAACAGGTGCAACTTATCAAGTAGTTGATGTTGGTGTTATGAGGCCAAAAGAAGAGAAAAGACAAGCTTTAGAAGCTGGTGATGTTGGTTTTATTACAGCTGCTATTAAGGATATTTCTGATATTAAAGTAGGAGATACAATAACACTTGATGGGGATGAGTGTGACTTTGCTCTTTCTGGGTATAAGCCAATGAAATCAATGGTTTTTTGTGGACTTTTTCCAGTTGAAGCTAATAAGTTTGAAGACCTTAGAGAGGCTTTAAATAAACTTAAATTAAACGATGCTTCCTTATTGTTTGAACCTGAAACATCTAAAGCCTTAGGATTTGGTTTTAGATGTGGATTTCTGGGACTTTTACATATGGAAATAATTGAAGAAAGAATCGAAAGAGAATTTGGTATTGATATTATTGCAACTAGTCCTTCTGTTATATATGAGGTTCATCTTACTGATGAAAGTGTTATTGAAGTTGATTCTCCAAGTAAACTTCCAGATAGACAAAGAATTAAAATGATAAAAGAACCATTTATTAAAACTAATATTTTTACTCCTAGTGAGTATATTGGTCCGATTATGGATTTGTGTCAGGAAAAGCGTGGAATTTATAGTTCTATGGATTATATAGATCCAACTAGAGTAAATATTCATTATGAACTTCCTCTTTCAGAAATTGTTTATGATTTTTTTGATAAATTGAAATCGTATACTAAGGGGTATGCTTCATTTGATTACGAACTTATTGGTAATAGAGAAAGTGATTTAGTAAAAATGGATATTTTATTAAATGGTGATGTTGTTGATGCCTTGAGTACAATTGTTCATAAAGATTTTGCCTATCAAAGAGGTAAACTTATTGTAGAAAATTTAAAAGAATTAATTCCAAGACAATTGTTTGAGGTACCAATTCAAGCAAGTATTGGAAATAAGGTTGTGGCAAGGACTGATATTAAAGCACTTCGTAAAGATGTTTTAGCTAAATGTTATGGTGGAGATATTACAAGAAAAAGAAAACTACTTGAAAAACAAAAAGAAGGTAAAAAACGTATGAAGAGAGTAGGAAGCATTGAAATACCACAAGAAGCTTTTTTAGCTGTTTTAAGTATGGATAGTGGTAAGGAGAATAAATAGTTATGAAAACAAGTAAAATAGAAAAAAATAAAACACATAAGAAGAAAAATCGTGCTTCGATTGAATTATCAGAATTTAAAAAATTTATAATGCGTGGAAATATTGTTGATATGGCTGTTGGTGTTATTATTGGTTCTAGCTTTAGTAGTATCGTAACAAGTTTAGTTAATGATATTTTAATGCCAGTTATTGGGGTATTTCTAGGAGGTGTTGATTTTACTAGTTTAAAAGTTACTGTATTAAATGATGCTGTTATTAGTTATGGAACTTTTATTCAAAATGTTATCAATTTTTTAATAATTGCTTTTAGTGTTTTCTTATTTGTTAAAATAGTAAATAGTATATTAGATAGATTTAGAGAAAAAAAAGAAGATGAGAGGGAAAATAAACCTAAGAAAAGTGATGAAGTAGTTCTTCTTGAAGAAATTCGTGATTTGTTAAAAGAAGAAAGAGGAAAAAATGTCAAAAGAAAATAAGATAAAGAGTATGTATATACATATTCCGTTTTGTGATACTATTTGTTCTTATTGTGACTTTTGTAAAATGTTTTATAATGAAAAATTAGTTGATAGGTATTTAGATGCTTTAAAAGAAGAAATTTTAGAAAACTATAGGGGTGAAGTTTTAGACACTTTATATATAGGTGGTGGAACACCTAGTAGCTTGAGTGCTTCACAGTTAAAAAAATTATTTTGTGTTTTAAGTTCTATTAAACTTAATAAAGAATGTGAATTTACTATGGAAGTAACAATTGACTCTTTGACGCATGAAAAAATTGATATTTTAAAAGAAAATGGTGTTAATCGAGTTAGTATTGGTGTTCAAACAATTAATGAAAAGTTTTTTAAGTTTTTAAATCGTAAAACTGATAAAGATAAGCTTATTGAAGATATCAATTATTTAAAATCTGTTCAAATTGATAATATTAATCTCGATTTAATGTATGCTTTGAAGGATGAAACAATCGAAGATGTCTTGAATGATTTAGATTTTTTTATTAGTTTAGATGTAAAACATATTTCTACTTATTCTTTGATTTTAGAAGAAAATACAATGCTTTATATTAATAAGTATTCTTTAATAGATAGTAATATTGATAGAAAAATGTATGATGTTATTTGCAAAAAGCTCAAACAAAATGGTTATATTCATTACGAAGTTAGTAATTTTTCTAAAGAGGGATATTTATCAAAACATAATATGACATATTGGAATAATGATAGATATTATGGTTTTGGACTTGGTAGTAGTGGGTATATAAATAATATAAGGTATACTAATACTAGAAGTATCAATAGTTATATACATAAAAAATTTAGATATTTAGAGGAAGTAATTGATAGTAAGAGTGATATGGAAAATGAGATTATGCTTAATCTTAGAACGGCTAGAGGTTTAAGTAAAGAGAAATTTTGTGAAAAATTTAATAAGGATATATTAGCTTTGTTTGATATTAAGTTTTTAATAGATGATAATATTCTTATTGATGATGGTAAATTTTTAAGAGTTAGTGATCAGTATTTTTATGTTCTTAATAATATTTTAGTAAAAATATTTGCAAATGCTAATTGTTAGAAATAGTAAAATATTATTGACGAACAGATGTTTTCTTTGTATAATTGAATAGAAGTAAATAACGTGTTCTATAAGCTTGTTATAGATAATGTGAGGTGTAATCATGAATAAAAATATAGCATTTGATCAGGAAGTAAACTTTATTAAAGATGATAGACTTGCTTCCTCTTTAAGAAAATTGATTTTATTACTTCCTGATTATTTTTTTGAAGTTCCTGCTACTTCTACTGGTAAGTATCATCCATCTTTTGCACAAGGTGATGGTGGCTTAGTAAGACATACTAAAGTTGCTGTAAGGATTGCCTATGAACTTTTACAAAATCCACTTATCGGAGGTAAGTATACAGATAATGAGAAGGATTTAATGTTAATTGCTTTGGTTATTCATGATGGAATTAAATCTGGAATGCCTAAAGAAAAATATACCCGAGTAGATCATCCTCTTTTGAGTGGTAAGTTTTTAGAGGATAATAAGGCTTCATTAAGTTTTACTGATAGTGAAATTGAATTTTTAAAAGATGTTATTGCTAGTCATATGGGAATTTGGAATAAGGATTTTAATGGTAATGAGGTTCTTCCAATTCCTAAGACAAAATATCAAAATTTTGTTCATATGTGTGATTATTTATCTAGTAAGAAATTCTTGGATGTTAAGTTTGATGAAAATAATAATATATTATCTTAAGTTTATGTAGTTGAAGGAGTTGAATACTGATTATGAATAAAGGAAAAATAATTGTAATTGAGGGAACTGATTGCTCTGGTAAGGAAACACAAAGTAAGCTTCTCGTTCAAAATTTAAAAAAGCTAGGAAAAAAAGCAATTATGATATCATTTCCAAGGTATGATACACCAACTGGAAAAATTGTTGGTGGTCCATATTTAGGTAGAAAAGACATTTGTAATTGCTATTTTGAGGAGGGAGCTGTTAAAGTTGATCCTAAGATTTCTTGTTTATATTATGCTGCAGATAGAAAGTATAATATTGAAGAGGTTTTAAAGTATGTTAATGATGGTTATTATGTTATACTTGATCGTTATACATCTTCAAATATGGCTCATCAAGGATGTAAAATTTTGAATAAAGATGATCGATTTAATATGTTTCAATGGATTGATAAATTAGAGTATTGGTTACTTGAATTACCAAAACCTGATAAGACAATTTTTCTTTATGTTCCCTATGATTATAGTAAAAAATTAAAATGTCAGAGACAAGATGCATTATTAGATGATGAACATGAAAAAAATGAAGAATATCTTATTAATTCTTTTAACTGTTATTTAGAATTGTCTGAGTTATATAATTGGGATAGGGTAAATTGTATAGGCAATGAAGGTTTAAAATCAATTGATGAAATTGGTAAAGATGTCTTAAATTGTGTTATTCAAAAATAATATATATCATTAAAATTTTGTCAATTATAAATTTTTAGTTGTTTCCTTTTGCAAATTAAAAGTATTGACTCTTTACCAAATTGTTTGTAATTAGGTAAGTAAGTGATTAATTAAGGACATTAGTTGGATAAATTTTAACTAATGTTTTTTTATCGGATTAAATAAAAAAAGTACCTTAAAGGTACCAAAGATAAATTTAACTTTCTTTAGCTTGTTCTATTTCTTTTTGTTCTTTTTTATCCATTTCTTCAGTTTTAAAAATATCTTGAATATTTAAATCAATTGCATCTTCTATTTCAACTAATTTATATATTTCTTCAAATGATGTATATCCTGCTATTACTTTTTGTAAACCATCTTGAAGTAGAGTAGTAACTTCACCTTTTTCATATACCATTTCACGTAATTGACTTTTTTGTAAATCCTCATTATTAATAGCGTCTCTTATAGCATCATTTAATAAAAGAACTTCTTGAATGGCAATACGACCACGGTAACCATGTCGGCATTTATTACAACCTTTAATATCCCAAGTTTCTGGAACATCTTTATTTAAAACTTCTTTAAAAACTCGTTTTTCAAAGGTACTTGTTTTTCGTAGGATAGAACAATATGGACAGATACGACGAGCTAATTTTTGAGAGATAATTCCTGTTAAAGCAGTTGATAGTAAATATCTTTCGACATCCATATCAAGTAAACGCTCGATTGTAGAAAGGGAATTATTAGTATGGATAGTTGATAGAACTAAATGCCCAGTAATCGATGCACGGACTGCAATTTGAGCAGTTTCACTATCACGAATTTCTCCAATTAATATAACATTAGGATCTTGTCTTAATATAGAACGTAGGGCAGTAGCAAAGGTCATTCCAATTTCAGAATTGACTTGTACCTGATTTATACCTTCAATATTCATCTCTATTGGATCTTCAACAGTAATTATATTAGTTTCTTCTTTATTTAAAGCTTTTAGCATGGTATAAGTTGTTGTACTTTTTCCAGAACCAGTAGCACCAGTTACTAGAATAATACCATTTGGCACTTCTAACATTCTTTTTAATTTTACAAAATTTTGGGGAGAAAAGTCGAGTGTTTCGACGCCTCCTGTACTTTTTGTAAAATCGAGGATACGAATAACAACTTTTTCACCTTCGTTTGTTGGAAGAACACTAACACGCATATCTAAATCAGTTCCATCAATTCGTCCCTTTATAGCTCCATCTTGTGGAAGACGACTTTCAGTTATATTCATATTAGATATTAGTTTTATCCTAGTTACTAAATTTCTTTCATATTCTTTTGGAATAATAGTATGATCTTTTAAATCACCATCAACACGAAAACGAATCTTTAATCCTTCTTCAATTGGGTCATAGTGAATGTCAGATGCACGTGATTTAACAGCTGCTAAAATAATTTTGTTAGCCAAATCAACTATTGGTATATTGGCTATGTCATATTCTATCATAATAAGTTCCCCTTTACATTCTTCGATAAATTGTCTATAGTATTTTATCTTAATTTATTATATAATAATTTTATAAGATAATCAAGTAAGAGGAATGTGATTTTATGAAAAATAGCAATAACAATGGTTTTATTTTGGCAGAAACCTTAGTAGTTACGGTATTTGTTATGATTATGTTCATGTTTTTATATCGTAATTCATTACCTTTAGTTGGTGAATATGAAAGACGTAAAAACTATGATGATATTGAAACAGTTTATGCTGCAAATGAAATAAAAAAACTTATACTTATGGATCCGGCATTTGATAGTTGGGCTAATACTGTCAAAAATGATTATTATAAGGATTTATCAGATTGTTCTAATTATTCAACTGATGATCTTAGAATTATGTGTGGTGTTTTAAAACAGAAACTTGGGATGGATACAGGTAGTAAAAAAGATTATATTTTGCTTGTTACTAATGATATAAATCGATTTAGGCTTAAAGTTAAAAGGGGGGAAATATTTAATGAAGGTGGTAGACGTGCTGTAAAAGATTATATAAGTTATCTACCTTCAATAACTTCACACACTGCAGGATATGATCAATACTATCTGATATTTAGTCGTACTGAAATACTTGATATTGGTAAACAAAAGGAAGAAGAAATTGTTTATACTAAAAAACAGGTTCAAAAATTTGCTTATTTGGAGGTAAACAGATAATGAAAAAATTAGGAAATAGGGGTTTTACAATAGTTGAAGTAATTGTTTGTTTTGTTTTATTAATGATTATTGTTACAGCTATGTTAAAAGTTGCAATGTCTTATAGAACAACAGCTCAAAATAAAGAGGTAGAAGAACAACTTAGTATGTATAAAAACTTGCTTACTAAAGATGTTAACAAAGATATTTTGGAACGTGGTTTAGAAAGTATGCAACGATGTAGTAGTAGTGAAGGAAGATGTGTTAAACTAAATTTTATCGATGGAACTTTTAAGGATTTTATTCTTGCTGATGTTAATGTATTTGATAGAAATAGTGTTCAAAATAAATATGTTCGATATGGTGGTATAAAATATCCAATGATGAAAGATGAAATTCCTGATGTTTTAAGTGAGGGTTCTAGACCAGGTGATTATCAGTCTATATATATTAGTAGTGGTGATATATTTGATGCAACAGAACTTAATTTGGGAATTGTTTATACTATAGAGTTTAAAATAGAATATGCTGATTTAGATGATGATTATGGTATACATATTACAACACTAGTTAAAAAGTAGCTGTTAGATAAAAAAGAATAGATATAATGATTGACGATATAATTACATGAAGAATTCTAGCATATAAAAAATCATTATATTTTATTTTTGTATCAGAAATAATACTTAGTATTTGCATATGAACACTAAAACCTCCAAAAGAGATGATGGCAGTCATTAAAATAGCACGTGAAATAATTGATATTTGTAGATTTGAAACAAAAATCAAGCCACCTGTCATTTCTAAGATACATGATGATGTTTGTTTGATAAGGTTTGAAATAGCAAATGTTGAGATAATAGAATTAATTATTAAAAAAATAGTTATGATTCCAAGTAGAAGTGATAATGTTTTTATAGCGTCAGTTACAGAAAGAGTGATATTTTCTCCTAAAGACTTATTTGAACCTAGTTGATTTAAGGCTTTTTTTAGAGATACTTTTTCTTTTTTATATGCAATTTTTCTTTTAAATATAATAGCTATAACAAAGTTTCCTAAATAATGACTTACTAGAATTAATAATCCAAGTTTTGTATCTTGAAGTAGAAGACTTCCGATAGTTCCAATTATAAATAGTGGGTTTGAAAAATGAGTAAATTTGATTAAGTAAGAAGCATCCTCTAATGAAATTTGCTTGTTATTTAGTAGTTCTCTTATATATTTACTACTTGAAGGGAAACCTGCTATCATACTAATTATTAAAATAAATGAACTACTTCCTGGAAGAGAAAAGTATTTGGCTGTTTTATTTTTTAAAAGTTCTCCCATAAAGGATGGAAAATTATAATTTACTAAAAGATTACTTATTACAAACATTGGAAAAAGGGTAGGAAATACTTTATTTTTCCAAAGAGTTATACCAAGTATTGCACTGTCTATGACGTTTTTTGAATTTAGTAAAATAGCTATAGTTAATGTCAATAAAATGCCAACTATAATAGTATTTATTGTTTTTTCTTTCATAAATAAGCCTCTTTCGTGTTATAATTTATTGTAAAGGAGAAAAATATGATTAATAAAGCATATGAAAAATTTATAAAATTTATAAAAGAAAATTATAAAATATTATTAGTATATATCATATTATTTATAGTTTTAACATTTCGTCTTCCTTATTATATATATGTAGGTGGTGGAACAATAAATGTAAATAGTCGTATTTCTATTCAAAACGAGACTACAAGTAAGGGAAGCTTTAATTTGGCTTATGTTTCTGAGGTTAAGGCAACGATTCCAACACTTATTCTTAGTAGATTATTTTCTTCTTGGGATGTTGTTAAAGTAGATGAACTTACTTTGGGAGATAATGAAAGTGAAAAAGATGTTTTAGTTAGGGATAAACTTTATTTAAATGATGCTAATCAAAATGCTATTAAAGTGGCATATGAAAAGGCTGGAAAGACTTTTAAAGTAACAAGTATTGATTTAATTATTGCATATATTAGAGAAGATAGTAAAACTGATATGAAAGTTGGAGATATCGTTTTAGAAATTGATGGTATTAAAGTGAAAGATTTTGATAATCTTGGAAATCTTATAAGAAAACATGAAATAAATGATAAGATAAATTTTGTTGTTATGAGGGATAAAAAAGAAGTAGAGTGTTATGCTATTTTACAAGAGATTAATGATACTAAAGTAGTTGGTATTTCTTTTATGCAAGATTTTAATTATGAAACAGATCCAAAGATAGAGTTAAAATTTAAATCTTCTGAATCTGGTCCTTCTGGTGGATTAATGACAGCTATTAGTATTTATGATAAATTGGTAGATGATGATTTAACTAAGGGATTAAAAATTGTTGGAACAGGTACAATTAATAGTGATGGAACTGTAGGAAGTATCGGTGGGGTAAAATATAAATTAAAAGGTGCTGTAAGGTCTAAAGCCGATGTGTTTATTGTACCAAATGAAGAAAACTATGATGAAGTTATGAAAATAATGAAAAAGGAAAAATATAAAATAAAGATTTTGGGTGTATCAACTTTTGATGAAGCTATTAAAAAAATTAATGAATTATAAACAAATTATATAAGTAAGAATTTTAAATAAGGTTGTTTAGTTGTCATGGCTATTTTAATTAAATAGATTTTGATAAAAATAATTACTGATGTAGATTTCTATTAACCTTATTTTTTATTTTTGGTTATTACTTTCATATTTGATATTTTTTTTAAAAATTGTCTATTTTCTTGCATGTAGTACATATTCAATGTATAATATTTTTAGGTGAAGTAGTAATGTTACGTAGTGAAGTAGATAGAGATAAAGTGTCTCCAATGATGAAACAATATTTAGAAATTAAGGATAAATACGAAGATAGTATTATCTTTTTTAGACTTGGTGATTTTTATGAGATGTTTTTTGATGATGCTAAAACAGCTAGTAGGGAATTGGAGCTTACATTAACTGGTAAAAATTGTGGATTAGATGAAAGAGTTCCAATGTGTGGTGTACCATATCATGCTTATAAAAGTTATTTAGATAAATTGATAGATAAAGGGTATAAGGTTGCAATTGTTGAACAACTTACTAATCCTAAGGATACTAAAAAAATGGTAGAAAGAGATGTTATTCAAGTTGTTACTAAAGGAACAAGATTAGATGATGAACTTAATGCCAAAGATTATAATTATGTTGGAAATGTTTACGATTTTGAGTATTGTTATGGACTTAGTTTTACAGATATTTCAACAGGATATTTTTATGCAATGATAATAGATATTGATACTAGAAAACTTGTTAATGAAATAGTTGTTCATAATATTAAGGAAATAATTGTTAATGAAAAAATTGATAGGACTATTATTAATACATTAAGGGAAGAATATAATATTTTGGTTACAATAAAATCAGATATCTTAGAAGATAGTAAGTATGAATATGTATATAAGGATTTAAATGATATTAGACTTACTACAACGGTTAAACATTTACTTAGCTATGTTTGTTCCATGAAACTTGGAAATTTAGAACACTTACAAAAGGTTGAAATAATTAATCCAAACAAATATCTTTATTTTGATGTACACACGAAAAAAAATCTAGAACTTTGTGAAACTATTAGAAATAGAGATAAAACATATTCTCTTTTGTGGCTTTTAGATAAGACAAAAACAGCTATGGGGAGTAGATTTTTAAAACTAAATATTGAAAATCCACTTACAGATAAAAAGGAAATAGAAAGACGTTATAATATAATTGAAAAGTTGTTGACAGAGTTTATTTTAAAAGAAGAGTTACGTAATGAGCTTGATGGAGTGTATGATTTAGAAAGACTTGCAAGTAGAATTAGTTATGGTAATTTAAATGCAAGAGATATGATTCAGTTAAAAAATTCACTTGGACATTTACCTAAAATTAGAGATATCTTAAAAGAATTAAATTATGATAAAAATATTGAAACATTAGATGAAGTTTTTTTACTTCTTGATAATTCAATTAATTTGGATCCTCCAGTTACATTAAAAGAAGGTTCTTTAATAAAAGAAGGATATAACGATGAACTTGATTCACTTAGAAGTATCAGAAAAAATAGTAAAAATTACATCATGGAAATAGAAAGATGTGAAAGAGAAAAGACTGGAATTAAGAACTTAAAGATTGGTTTTAATAAGGTTTTTGGTTATTATATAGAAGTGTCTAAGGGTAATATAGATATGGTTAAAGAGGAGTTTGGATGGATTAGAAAGCAAACCCTTACAACAGGTGAAAGATATATTACTCAAGATTTGAAGGAAAAAGAAGATATTATTTTAGGTAGTGAAGAAAAAATTATTAATCTAGAATATAAATTATTTATGGATATTAGAGAAAAAGTTAAATCTTATATTGGAAAAATTCAAAAACAAGCTAAAGTAATAGCAGAGATTGATATGCTTATTTCTCTTTCGTTGGTTGCTAGTGAAAATGGTTATGTTAGACCAACTATTGTAAATGATAGAAGTATAAATATTAAGGATGGACGTCATCCGGTTGTTGAAAAAGTATCAAAAGATGGTTATGTGCCAAATGATATTGTTATGGGAAAGACAACGGATATTTTACTTATTACAGGACCTAATATGGCAGGTAAATCTACTTACATGAGGCAGCTTGCTATAATTATTATTATGGCTCAAATAGGTTCTTACGTTCCTTGTAAAAGCTGTATGATTCCAATATTTGATAAAATATTTACCCGTATTGGAGCCAGTGATGACTTAGTTAGTGGAGAATCTACTTTTATGGTGGAAATGAAAGAGGCTAATATTGCTATATCAACCGCTACTGTTAATAGTTTGATTTTATTTGATGAACTTGGACGTGGAACTGCAACTTATGATGGGATGAGTTTAGCTCAAGCTATACTTGAATATATTCATGATGAGATTCATGCAAAAACTTTGTTTTCTACACATTATCATGAACTTACTAGACTTGAAGCTGATTTGCAAAATTTAAAAAATGTTCATGTAAGTGCTAAGGAAGAAAATGGTACTGTCACATTTTTACATAAAATTAAAAATGGAGCTGTTGATAAAAGTTATGGTATTCATGTTGCTAAACTGGCAAAACTTCCTGATTGTTTGATTAAAAGGGCAGGGGAGATTTTAGATGTTTATGAACATAAGGAAAATGGTAAACAAACATTTCAACAAACTTCTTTATTTTTAAATTTAGAATCTGAGGATAAGGTTAAAAATGTAATAGAAGAAAAACTTGAAAAAATTAATCCTCTTGAAATTACTCCAATAGAAGCACTTAATATTTTGTATGAATTAAAAACAGATTATAATGATAAGACAAAGTAATGTAGAAATCTGTTTGTTTAATAAAAGGTTTAAAGCTATAAAAATAGCAGATATTTAAATGTTATAAATAATTGTTTTAATGATATCAAATGACTTATTAGAAGGTGGAAGAATATTTAAAACCTAATATTTTGTTTTTATATATTTAAATTAACTTTAAAAATAATTTGTATACTTTTTACTCTAAGTATGATACAATTTTTTTAGGTGATTTTTATGAAAAACAGAAGTGAATTAAGAGAAATTATCATGCGTGTTATTTATCAAATAAGTATTATGAAAAATGCATCTCTTGAGTATGATGTTGATAATCTTATAAATGAACAACTCGAGGTTAAAAATGAGTTTGTAGAAAGTATTGTGTATGGTATTTTAAAACATGATGATATCTTAATAGAGAAAGCTAATTTATATATGGATAATTGGACAATTGATAGACTTAATAATGTCGATCAAGCTATTTTAAAAATCGGAATTTATGAGCTTCTTTATACTGATACACCTGATGTTGTTGCAATCAATGAAGCAATCGAGCTTTCTAAAATTTACAGTGATGAAAAGGTTACTAAGATGATTAATGCAGTACTCGATAGTATTTATAAAAATAAATAAAGATTAAAATAATCTTTTTTGTTTTTATGCTTTTAGCAAACAAATGTTTGTGATATAATGTATTTGAATGTGAGTTGATAATATGCAGGAAAAATATATAACAGTTACACAGTTGACTAGGTATATTAAATTTAAAATTGATAATGATGAAAATTTGAATATTGTTTTTTTAAAGGGAGAAATATCTAATTTTAAAGCACATAGTAGAGGACATTTTTATTTTACATTAAAGGATGAAAATTCACGGATTAATGCTATTATGTTTGCATCAAGTGCCAATCGTATAAATTTTACTCCAATTGATGGAATGAAAGTTATGATTGTCGGAAAAGTTAGTGTTTATGAAGCTAATGGTGGATATCAAATATATGTTAATGAAATGATTGAGGATGGTATTGGAAATCTTTATTTAGAATTTGAAAAATTAAAGAAAAAACTAGCAAGTGAAGGTTTATTTGATAAAGAAAAGAAAAAGCCAATACCAAAATTTCCTAGGACTATTGGTATTGTTACGGCCCCAACAGGTGCTGCTATTCGAGATATTTTGTCGACGATTAAAAGAAGATGGCCGATTGCTAGGACAATTCTTTTTCCTGCATTAGTTCAGGGATCTGATGCTGCAAAATCAATAGTTAAGCAAATAGAAAAAGCTAATACTTATGATATAGATGTTCTAATTGTTGGAAGAGGTGGTGGCTCAATTGAAGATTTATGGTGCTTTAATGAGGAAATAGTAGCTAGAAGTATTTATAATTCATATGTTCCAATAATTAGTGCTGTTGGACATGAGGTTGATTTTACTATTAGTGATTTTGTTGCAGATTTAAGAGCTCCAACTCCAACAGGTGCAGCGGAAATGGCTGTTCCTAATATGGTTGATTTTGATAATTATTTAAAGCAAGTTAAGATTAGACTTAATAAAGCTTTTATGAATAATATTAAAATTAAAAAAGAGAAATTTAATGCTATTAGAGATAGTTATATTTTAAAAAATCCACTTTCTATATATGAAATCAAAGAACAGAAATTTGATAATTTATTTGAAAGGTTACAGCTTGCATCTACTTCTTATATATATAAAAACAAAAATAATTATTTAGCAATTAATGATAAACTTAAGATTGTTATACAAAAAAATTTGGATTATAATAAAAATAGATTTTTAGTATCAATTAATAAACTTGAAGCATTAAATCCTTTGCTTGTAATAAAGCGTGGATATTCAATTATAAAGAAAAATGATGTGGCAGTGGCAAGTATAAATTCACTAAAAAAGGGAGATAATATAAATATTGAATTAATGGATGGAGAAGTTAATGCTAATATAGTAGGAGTAAAAAAAGTATGAATAGGTATGATAATGATGTTACACGAATGATTATGGAAGAAAATATTCTTAAAAAACCTACAAAGAAAAACAAACATAAAGTGGCAAAAATAGAAAGTAAGGAAACTTTTTTTAATGATATTTCTAATCTTGAAGTAATTTTTATCTTTCTTTATATTTTCACATTGATAATAGATGTTTTGACTTCTGTATCGAAAATAGGTAATTCAATTATTAAAAAGAATGCTTTTTATTCTAATTTTATTTATATTATAATGTTTTTTGTTTTTATACATAGTATTTTAGTTTTTGGCTACTCATTATATCTTAGAAAAAAATATAATTACGAGGTCAAATATATTATTAGAACATTAGTAAAACCGATACTATTACTAGTTTTAACATTAATTATTTTAATTATACGGGTAAAATTCATAAATAAATATTTATAAAAGGAGAAGGTTGAAAAAACATAATTAAATTGAAACACGCAAAAGGAGTTCAAAAATAGTAAAATTTTTTTGAACTTAGAATAGTCAATGAAGACTATAAAATAAGTAGATCTTTGAAATAGTAAACTGTTATTAGGTATTCTGCAAAGTAATGTTGTAACCTAAATTAGTTAAATAAGAAATCATTTCTTCAGGAGTATTTTGAATATTTTTATGAGACTTAAAATTTCTATACATAAGATTTTCAAATTTTTGATAATCAAAAACTTCACCAGTAAGTAAAATATGATAAATACTTGTAAGTAATAATCTTGCAATAGCAATAATAGCTTTCTTGTGACCGCGTCTTCTTTTTAAAGACTCATATCTAGCTTTAATATAAGGACAAGATTTATCTTTAATGGCACATAAAGCACATTGAACAAGCAAAGGTTTAATATAAATTCCTGCTTTGGTAATTCTAACAGATTTCTTTTTCTTAGCAGATTCATTACATCTAGGAGTAAGACTGGCCCAAGAACAAAGATGTTTATCATCAACAAAAGTATTCATATTTGTACCAATTTCTGCTATAATAAATATCGCTGATATTTCTTTTATACCAGGAACTGTTAAAAGAAGATTAATTTCAGTTGAATATTGAATTGCAAGTTTTAAAATTTGCTCTTCTAATTCATCGATGCATTTATTAATTGAATCATAATGTTTTAGAATAATATTCATTTTTGATGATTGAGATTCATCAAAATTACTATTGATAGATTTCAAAATCTCTTCAGGTGATGATTTCAAATGACCATGCATTAATGGTGTAATATCTTTTAGAGTTAAATTTGGACTAGAAAGCATTAACTTTAGGATTGATTGAGATGTTTTGCCGAAAACATCACTTACAACATTAGCAATTTGAACATTAGACATAGTAAGAGAATTTTGAAATCTATTTTTTTCTGAAGAACGAGCGTTGATTAGCTTATTTCTATACCGCATCAAATCTCTCAATTGTCTAATATCTGCTGGTGGCATAAACGAAGGTTCAACTAAGCCATGCTTAAACATATCTGCAATCCAAATAGAATCTTTCTTGTCAGTTTTCTTTCCTGGTATTGATCTAACATATTTAGGATGAGTAATAATGCATTTGCATTTTTCTTCTAAAATATTAAAAACTGGAATCCAATACTTACCAGTAGATTCCATACAGACATCTAAAGTGTCATTAGAAACTAACCAATCACGGCATTTTATCAATTCTTCAGTAAAAGTATTAAAAGATTTAGTTTGGTAATCAGTAATATCATGTTCGTTAGTTTTAGCAATAGTTACAACAATAATCTTTTTATGAACATCAATACCTGCACAATTTCTGTTAACAATCTTTAACATAAACATTTTCCTTTCTAAAAATATTTTGTTAAAGGGCTTTGACTGAAAATTCTCAACTAGAAAATAACAAGAAATGGTTTTCACATAGATAAGGTTCCGTGCTCAAAAAGGCAACACTCATTTGTACACCGAGAATAATCGACACATATAATTATACGGGTTTAAAGTTATACTTTAACACCACTCACCTTGCCGTGCTCTGTAGTATGCCCAATAACAGTTTACTATTATACAATAGATAATAAGTGTTGGAAATTTAATTATTATTTTTCAACTCAATTTGTGCCTTTCAGAGGACTGAAAGGACGAAAGAAAGGAATGTTAGTTAATTATGACAAAAGAAAAAGAACTTAGTTTTGAGGAAAACTTACAAAAATTAGAGGAAATTGTGAAAAAATTAGAATCAGGAAATGTTCCTCTTGATAATGCAATTGATGCATTTAAAGATGCTATGAGATTATCTAAAATATGTGATGACACATTGAAAAATGCTGAAGAAAATGTTAATAAAATTTTAAATAGTAATGATGAGCTTTCTGACTTTACTGTGCAAGAGTAAAGTTTATTTTGGTAAGTATTTCATCCTATAAAAACTATTAAAAAAGTTATAATACTAATGTAGTTTATTTTGTAGGAGTTAGATATTATGAAATTAAAAAAAAGAATTTTATTTAATTTAATTCTTGTTGTAATGTTGTTATTGATTCCACTTAACACTTTTGCTTATAGTAAGTATTTAATTCCTGGAGGGGAAAATATTGGAATCCAAGTTAATAATAAATATATTACTGTTGTTGGATTTTATGAAGTTGATAATAAATATATTGCTAAGGATGCAGGATTTAATGTTGGTGATAAAATACTAAAGATAAATGATCAAGATATTCAGTCGATGAATGATATGGTGAGTAGTATAAATGATAGTATGAATCGCTCAGCTTTAGATGTTTTAGTATTAAGGAAAAATAAAAAATATAATATTAATTTAAATATTTTTAAGGATAATGATGGTGTTATTAAAACTGGACTTTACGTTAAAAACCAAATCAGTGGTATTGGTACGCTTACTTATATTGATCCTAGCACTAATAAGTTTGGAGCTTTAGGACATGAAATTGTTGAAAAGGCTACATTAGAAAAAGTTGAAATTAAAAATGGTACAATTTTTAAATCTGATATTACAGGAATAAATAAGAGTGTTGATGGTACACCTGGTGAAAAAAATGCAAAATTTTATAGTGATGATGTTTATGGAAATATTACTTTAAATAAACATTCAGGTATATATGGTATTTATAGTGGTAAATTACCGAATAGGAACGCTATTGAAGTGATGGACGAAGAAGATGTTCAAGTAGGTAAGGCTACAATTAGAACAGTGATAAAAGATGATACTGTTGAAGAATTTGAAATAAAAATACTAGAACTTGATTACTCTAGTGATACTAAAAATATTTTGTTTGAAATAGTCGATGAGAGACTACTTGATTATACTGGAGGAGTTGTTGCTGGTATGAGTGGTAGTCCGATTATTCAAAATAATAAAATTGTTGGGGCCGTTAATTATGTTGTTGTAAATAAAGTTAATAAGGGATATGGAATCTTTATTACTAATATGTTAGATGGAAATGAAGAGGATTAAAAATCTTCTTTATTTCATTTTTAAAATTTTATTTTATTGTCTAAATTGCTTGATTACAAATTATAATATTAAATAATTTTGTATACAAGTATTAAAATATAGTATTGGTGATTATTTTTTGGTAAATGTAATAGTTCTTTACATATTTTGTTAATTATGCTATCATTTTATTATGATATAGGAGGAGTTATTATATGGATAAAAATATGAATGATTTAGACAATCGTCAGTCTTTGGAAGAAAATGACAGCCAAGTAATTACTGATGTTAATGCTAATACTAATACTACTACTAATCCTGAAGTTAAGGTTGTAGTTGTTAATGAACCTAGAAAAAAGAAAAAGAGATTTAATATATTCAAGTTTTTAGTTGATGTTGTTTTATTTTTACTATTTGCTATAATTATAGCTTCAGCTATTTTAGGTTTTTTAAATACTCAAAATATTAGTGAAGGAAAAGAACCTGTTTGGTGTTTAAAACAAGATGTACAAGAACGTAATAATGAGATTAAAACGACTTGTGATTTGGGAGTTTTTAGAATTGTTAAAGTTGAAGACTCTAAAGAAACAGTGATCTCATTTAAACCTTTCTTTTTAGCTGATTAGTTAAAAATTTTTGTAAGTAAAAACGTATTCATATTTTTGAATACGTTTTTATATGAAAAAGTAACCAACTATACTTGCTACAAAAGCTAATATCATAATAAGTAGAAAAAATATAGAAAATATTTTTGTTGCTTTTTTGTTCATATTTAACACCTCTTTATAATTATATAAAATATTGATTCGTTTGTAAATATATCTTTTTTTGTTATAAAATTTTATCTTTTCGCATACAGTTTAATGGGTGATAATTTATGCAAAAGTTTAAAAGATATAAGGACAACCTTTATAAGCAAAAAAGACGTTATTTATTTTTATTATTAATTTCTTTAATTGGTATGTTTATTGGAATAATTTACTTTTTTTACTTGTCTAAAGCAAATAAGGAAATAGTCTTTGAACAATTACGTAATGTGTTTAAGATGATTGAAGAAAACACAATTGATTATAATAGTTCTTTATTTAATGGAATTTGTTCTAATTTAATTACTTGTTTTTTGGTATGGGTTTTGGGTGTTTCAATTGTTGGAATTCCATTTATTTTGCTGTTTTTGTTCTATAAAGCTTTTGTAATAGGTTTATCTATTTCATCTATTATTTCATGCTATGGAATAAAAGGAATTTTTGGTGCTATTTTATATATTTTTCCTCATAAAATTTTATTTCTTGTTGTTGATATATTACTTGTATTTTATGCAGTTGGTTTTTCTGTTAAATTAATTAAATATTTGTTTTTTAAGATAAATATTAATTTTAAGGATGTCTTTCATAAATATTTAAAAATATTAGGTATTTCGTGTTTTTCTTTGATTTTTCTTTCTATTTATGAATGTTATATTGCAACTTTTATTTTAAAGTTATTTACTTTTTTAATTTAAAATACTACTCATTATATTTTTGTTATTTTTATTTTTTAATATCACTTTAATTTTTTTTAATAATATGGTAGAATTGTCAGTAGTAGAGGTTGATTAAAAATGAAAAAAGTTATTGTTGGTATGTCAGGTGGAGTCGATAGCAGTGTTGCAGCCATTATTTTAATGAATCAAGGTTACCAAGTTGAAGGTTTATTTATGCGTAATTGGGATGCTATGGTTAATGGTGATGTGCTTGGTAATCCTAGTCTGAATAATAGTATTTGTCCACAGGAAGAAGATTATAATGATGCTCTTGCAGTTTGTCAAAAACTTGGGATAAAGCTTCACAGGATTGATTTTGTAAAGGAATACTGGGATAATGTTTTCGTTTATTTTTTGGATGAGTTGAAGAAAGGAAGAACTCCAAATCCTGATATTATGTGTAATAAATATATAAAGTTTGATTATTTTATTCGAGAAGCAAAAAAACTTGGTGCTGATTATATTGCAACTGGGCATTATGCTAGAATTATAGATGGCCAGTTGTCTAGAAGTATTGATAAGAATAAAGATCAAACATATTTCTTATCACAACTTACTAAGGAGCAGCTTAAAAATGTATTATTTCCAATTGGAGATCTTGAAAAGTCTGAGGTTCGAAAAATAGCTTCGGAGTATGGATTAATTACAGCAAAAAAGAAAGATTCTACAGGAATCTGCTTTATTGGTGAGAGAAACTTTAAAAATTTCCTTAAGAATTATTTACCTAATAAAAATGGAGATATTATTGATATTAGTTCTATGAAGAAGGTTGGAACTCATATTGGTCTTATGTATTATACAATAGGGCAGAGAAGAGGACTTGATATTGGTGGTACTAGAGATAGAATGTTTGTTGTTGGAAAAAATTTAAAGGATAATATTTTGTATGTTGCTGAAGGTGAAGATAATAAGTTTTTAATTTCTGATAGTTGTTTTTTAGAAATGGTTAATTTTAATACTGATTTAAGGCCTAATAAATTAACGGCTAAATTTAGATATCGTCAAGATGATTATCCAGTCACTTTGGAATATTTAGATAATGGGGAAATTAAAGTTAATTACAATAATATAAAATCTGTTACTCCAGGACAAGCTTGTGTATTTTATTTAGGTAGTAAGTGTATTGGGGGAGGTATTGTTAGAGAGGTCTGTAAAGATAATAAAAAAATTTGGTATTTATTGTAAAGTAATTGTACAAGTTTACACTTGATTTTTTCTAGGAAAATGGTACAATGATATTAGGGAGGTATTTAACAAATGGAAAAATTAAACAAAGTGTTAACAGAACTTGGTGTGTCAAAGGTACGATTGGCAAAATACCTTGGTGTTTCAAGACAAATGTTATATAATTATTTAGGTCAAGATACATTTGCTAGTTGGCCAAAAGAAAAATCAATGAAGGTTATGTGTTTATTAGGAATAAAAGACGCAAAAGAACTTGATGATATTAAAATTACTGGTGAATATATAATTGAGGTTGAAAATCGTTTAAATGAGGGTGTTAAGGACATTACTAGTAAAGAGGTTCTTGCTGATTTAAAGGGATTCAATAAGAAAGAACAAGAATTATTATCAGATATTATTAATTTGTTAAAGGAAAAATTATCCGAGGACAAGACAAAAGATGCTTATAATAGTTTTAGATATTTATATCATTTTTTACAATCGATGGAGAATACTAAAGAGTTAAAATATATACTTGCTTATATGTCTAAATCAATGGGATTTATTGAACCTAATGAATTCGTTTTTAATGAAAACCAACAATTTTATTTTGAAAGTATATTGTTTTCAGCTATGACTTTATATAATAATGGTGGTGCATCAAAGGCTAAAATTGCTGATACTCATAAAAGGTTTGTTCAGGAAATTGAACATAAAAAAGAGGAGAGGCTTAGCCGTACTCAGGAGTTAAATACTGCAAAAGTTCAGGCTTTAAGGGAACTTGGTTATTCAGAAATTAATAATGAAAATGCAAAAGAGGTACTTGATAAAATAGCTGAAATTCAATCTAGAAAGGTTTAGTTTAATTATGGATAGTAATAGAAATAAAGTAATAATAATTCCAAAAGAGAGAGACGGAAATTTTCCTGTTTTTTCAGCATCTATTAGAGATAAATCAAGTGATAATTTTTATGGTAATCATATTGATGCTATTAGAAAATATATGATGGATAATTGTATTCCAATCTCTAATGATAGATATATTGATCTTACTAGGGTATTATTAACTGGTGCAGTTATATTTGAGTTTTCTGTTTTTGATTTTATTTCTATTCCTTTCACATTGGATGATAGACAGCATGATTTATTGTTATCTTACTTAAATGATGATGATTCCTTAAAAAGCTCTAGTATTGCTGTTCATGAAATAAATAAGACTGGAGATGAACATTCTTTAAGTAGATATTCAGTTGAATTAGAAAGTGAAATGGAATATTTAAATACTGTGGTTGATAGAAAATGGTTTGCTTATAAAGTGAATCAAGTAACAAAGAGGGTTACTAATAAAACATCAAAATAAATTTTTAGATGTATAATTACTAATATTAATAAAAAAAATGTAGAAGTTAACATAACATCAATTATACGAAGTTAAAAGTATAATGCTTTTTTAACAATAAATGCAGATTTATTATAACTTTATAAAAACCATTATTAATGATTACTAGATATACACATAGGCAAAAATTATATATTTTTATAAAGTCACTCTTTATTTGATTTAAAATTAATTTACTTAATAATAGTACTATATCGTTTAAAAACTCTTTCATAATTAGAACTAAAAACAAACTTAGTTAAATCTAATTCAATTTCAATGGATGATAAAAAATTTATGTTCATCAATATGATAATGATACATCGACTATATATTTGAAAGAACAAATATTAAAGAAGCATATACAAAAAATAAAGGAGTAAAGAATGATTAAAGTAATCAAAGAACTTATAAATGAAATAATTAAATTCTTAGCAAAATTATTAAATGCACAAGATGAAAACAATAAACAAGAAACAAAACAAGAAAATTTATATAAAGCAAAAAATTTAATGACAAAAAATGAATTAGTATTTTATAATAAATTAAAAGAACTAGAATATGAATATAAAATAGTTCCACAGTTAAATCTAGGAACAGTTATTCAAAAGACAACAAAAGGATACAGAAATGAACTTTTCAAAAATATAGACTTTGCTATATTTAGCAATGATTTTAGTAAGTTGCTACTATTAGTAGAATTGAATGATAGTACACATAAGCAATCAAAAAGAAGAAAAAGAGATAAAAGAGTAAAAGAGATATGTAGTAAAGCTAACATAAAATTGATAACATTTTATACAACGTATCCAAATGAAAAAGAATATGTTGTTAATAGAATAAAACAAGAAATAAAAAAAGAAAAGGAGCCTATTATTTAGACTCTTTTAAGTTAAAAGAAACATTTAAAATACCATCAAATTATATATACTTAACTATTTTAAATTATTTATTTAAAATTATATATTAAATTTCTCTTTATTATATTATTATATTGAATTATTATTAAGGAAAATTTTTTGTTTTATACACTTATATTTCCTTTATGCAGGAAAATAATTTAGAAATCTGTATAGTTCTTTAATATTTAAACCAAACTATTATTGAGGTGATTAATTTGAGTAAAAAGGAATGCAATAAAGATAATATTAACAAGCAAAAAATTGGGTGTGCTGTTGATGCTTGCAAATATAATGATGAAAGTTCTAATTGCTGTACATTAAAGGAAATAAAAGTCTCTTGTGATTGTGGATGTGCAGATTGCAAAGATGATACTATTTGTTCTAGTTTTGAATGTAAAAAGTAAGCCATAAAATAGAGTAGAAAAAGTTATATACTATCCTACCCTATTTTAATTTTTGTAAAAATGATTCACCAATAATTGGTTTTGGTTGTTCAAAGTTTTCAGCAATTGTTGCAGCAATGTCAGCCATAGATTCGAATACTTCTAAACGTTTTGGTTCTAAAAATGATCTACTAAATATTATTACTGGGACGTTTTCTCTGGTATGTTCATCTTTTATAGTGAAATCACATCCATGATCTGCTGTGATAATCAATAAATCATCATTATTTAAGTGATTTAACAACATAGGTATCTCTACATCTAATTCTTCAATAAGTCTTCCATATTCCTCTATATCGTGTTTATGAGCTGCTTCATCAAAATCAGGAAGCGTACAAAGGCATAAACCAGTAAAATTTTTCCCCATTATATCTGATAGTTTATTTACTGCCTCATTATTACTTGATGCTTTCATTATTTTACTTATTCCAACACTTGCAACAATATCATTTATTTTTCCAATTGATATAACATTGTATTTATTTTCTTTTAATGATGTTAAAACGCTTGGCATTGGTGGATTAACAGCATAGGCTCTCATTTCGTTGGTAAATTTAAAATTTCCTGCTTTTCCATTAAATGGTCTTGCAATTACTCGTCCAACTTTAAAGTTATTGTCCAAGGTAATTTTTCTTATTGTTTCACAAAAATCGTATAATTTGGCAACTGATATAACATCTTCATGGGCTGCTATATTAATATTTGAACCATTTGAAGTATATAAAATTAATGATTTGTTACTTACTTGTCTTTCTCCAAGCTCATTAATTATATCACTTCCGATGGCATTTTTATTTCCAATTGTTTCTTTTTTTGTATACTTTTCTATTTCATCGATTAATTCTCTTGGAATACCACTTTGACTAAAATCTTTCAAATCGTTTTCACTTTTAATACCAATTAGTTCATAATGTCCAGTGATACTATCTTTTCCTGGATTGGTTGGTCTTGCAATTGTATAATATGCCTCGACTGATTGATTTTCGTCCATATTTATAGTATTTAAAAATCCTAGTTTTTGGAGATTAGGAATAAATAAATCATAATTTTCTCGAACGTGTCCAAGGGTATTACATCCCGTATCGTCATAATTTATTGCATCTACTGCTTCCCCTACTCCTAATGAATCTAAAATAACTAAGAATATTCTTTTAAATTGCATATTTACTCTTCCTCTCTTGGATGATAACTTTTATAATCATCTCGTACTTGCTTATTTGATATATGGGTATATATTCTAGTGGTTGATATATCACTATGTCCTAAAAGTTCTTGTATTACACGTAAATTGGCACCGCGTTCTAGCATATGAGTTGCAAATGAATGCCTTAGTGTGTGTGGTGATATATTTTTTTCAATATTTTTCTTTTTTAATTCAGCCTTTAATATTTTAAAAAAACCTTGTCTGGTCATTTTGTTACCATGATTATTTAAAAATATATGCTCACATCTTCTGTTTTTATCAAGTTTTTCTCTTGTTTTTAAGTATTCATTTAGTGAATCAATAATGTATTCTCCTATTGGAACAATTCTTTCTTTTTTGCCTTTTCCAGTGCATCTTAATGTACATTCATTAAAATCTATATCGTGAAACGTTAGGTTTAACATTTCACTTATTCTAAGTCCTGTTCCATATAATAATTCTAACATAGCTTTGTTGCGGTAGTCAAATACACTTTCACATTCAAAAGATAAAAGTCTATCTACTTCTTCTGTAGTCAATACATCTGGTAGTTGTTTTTTTATTTTTGGTCTTTTAACTGATGATGCTACATCTTTATCTAAGTACTTAATTTTTAAAAGATATTTATGAAAATTTTTTATAGCGGTAAGTTTATGAGCAATAGAAGTAGTTTTTTCATTGTTATTCTTTAAATATTCCATATACGTAATAATATCCTTAACAGATACATCTTTTAGGTTGCTTATCTTTTTTTTCTGTAAGTATATTAAATATAATTTTAAGTCATTTTCATAAGAATTTTCTGTGTTTATAGAAAGATTTCTTTCTAAAACTAAGTGATTACAGTAATCTTCTAAAAGCATTTTATAATCAATATTTAAAATTTTAAATTCATCAATTTTTGTATTCATAAAATCACCAATCTATTATTATTATACCATAATTATAGTAATTTATATTCAAATTTGATAAAATATAAAATGATTAGGTGATGGAATTATGGAAAAATTATTAGCTAGTATTTTGGCACCACAGTGTATTGATGATGTTATAGGTCAAAAACATTTACTTGGTGAAAATAAAATACTAAGAAATTTAATAGAAAATAAAAAGTTGTTTTCGATGATTTTGTATGGTAGACCTGGTATTGGAAAAACATCAATTGCTAAAGCTATCGTTAATACACTTAAAATTAGATATCGTTTTTTAAATGCAACAATTAATAATAAGAAGGATTTTGATGTTGTTGTCGAGGAAGCTAAAATGTATGATGGTATTGTTTTAATAATGGATGAAATTCATAGATTAAATAAAGATAAACAGGATTTACTTTTGCCAGCATTAGAAAGTGGATTAATAACTTTGATTGGTATGACAACTGCTAATCCTTTTCATGCAATTAATCCTGCTATTAGAAGTAGATGTCAGTTATTTGAATTGCATGAATTGGATGATGATGACATTATGGAAGGTTTGAAAAGAGCAGTTCAAAATGATACTCTTGATGGTATTATTGTCGATGATGGCTGTTTAGAATACATTACTAAACTTTCAGCAAATGATTTAAGATTTGCTTATAATCTTTTAGAAGTAGCTTTTTACTCTACTAAAGATAAGCATATAACAATGGATGTTTTAACAAGCATTAATAATAAACCTGCATTTTTTCATGATAAAGATGGTGATGGTTATTATGATGTACTTAGTGCTTTTCAAAAATCTATTAGAGGAAGTGATGTAAATGCTTCTTTACATTATTTAGCCAGGTTAATTGTTAGTGGTGATTTGGAGAGTATTTTTAGAAGAATGGCAGTAATTGCCTATGAAGATATTGGTCTTGCTAATCCATCTATTGGACCGAAAGTTATGGCAGCAATTGAAGCTTGTCGTTTAACAGGATTACCAGAAGCTCGAATTCCTCTTGGGACAATTGTTGTTGAGATGGCTTTATCTCCTAAATCAAATACTGCACATATTGCCTTAGATGAAGCTATTAGAGATGTTGAAACTGGTAGATGTGGTGCTATTCCTGAATATTTAAGAGGTGGTGGAACAAGTGATTATAAATATCCCCATGATTATAAAGGAAGTTATATTCCTCAGCAATATCTCCCAGATAATTTGAAACATAAAAAGTATTATAATCCTAAAAATGAGTCAAAATTTGAATGTAGTCTTTATAATATAGATAAATATTTGGATAAAATAAAAAAGGATAATAATGTCATGTAAAAAAGATTTGTGAAAATCATTCAATATAAATGAAAACACAAATCTTTTTATTTATTAATTATTTTCCTTTGTAAATTTTTCAAACTTGCTTAATTCACCTGTTTTTAAATCCGTTTTATTTAATTCTTCAATTAATTTCTTTTGTTGTCTATCTAATTTATTTGGTATTACAACTTTCAATACAATATACATATCTCCAACTTTTTTATTGGTTTTATTGTTGACACCTTTTCCTTTGATTCGGTGTTTATCTCCACCTTCACTTCCAGCTGGTATGGTTAATTTTACATTTCCATATAGTGTAGGTATTTCTTTTTTAGTTCCTAATATTGCTTCTGTAATTGTAATTGGCACTTCTAAATAAATATCGTCTTCTAATCTTTCGAAGAATTCATGCTCTTTAATTATAAATTCAATATATAAATCACCATTTGGTCCACCGTAATAACCACAGGCACCTTTACCTGCAATACGTAGTCTGCTTGATTCATCGACTCCAGCTGGTACAGTAACCTCAATTTTTTTATGTTCTCTTACACGCCCTTCACCACGACATTTTTTACATGTTGTCGAATAAATTTTTCCCTTTCCAGAACATTTTGGACATGTTGTTTTAGTTAAGAAAGTTCCTAACATAGTATGTTGTTCAGAGGTAATAGTTCCACTACCATGACATTTATCACAGGTTTCTTCACCATGCCCTCCTGCTCCATCACATTCACTACATTCTTCCATAACATCTAGTTCTAAATCTTTTTTTACTCCAAAGATACTTTCTAAAAAAGTTAATTTCATTCTTACTAGAGAGTCGTTTCCCTTTTGAGGTCTTTTTTTACCACCTGCTGCCGATCTAGAACCAAATCCCATTCCTCCAAATATATTATCAAATATATCTGTATAATCGAAATCACCAAAATCAAAACCAGAGAAGCCACCACCAAATGGATTTGAGCCACCAGCTCCACCTTGGAAAGCAGCATGGCCAAATTGATCATATTGACGACGTTTATCTTCGTCTGATAAAACGGAATATGCTTCTTGAACTTCTTTGAACTTAGCTTCGGCATCTTTTTCTTTACAGACATCTGGATGATATTGTTTAGCTAATCTTCTAAAGGCACTTTTAATATCTGCTTGACTAGCACTTTTGTCGACTCCTAAGACTTCGTAATAATCTTTTTTGTTCATGCTCTATATTCTTCCTTTCTAAATATATTTTACAGTTTATACACGAGAAAGTTCTAGTTACCTAGAACTTTTGATTGTGTAGTATTATTTTTCTTCGTAGTCTGCATCTACTACATCATCTTTGCTGTTATCTGTTGATTTATCTTCTTTATCTTCATTTTGTTGTTCTTGTTGAACTTGTTGATATACTTTAGTTGCTAGAGCCATTGCTTTTTCTGTTAACTCTTCTGATTTTTTCTTGATTTCGTCGATATCATCTTTTTCTAGTGCTTCTTTTAAGGCTTTAATTTTTTCTTCTGCTTCTTCTTTTTCTTTATCGTCAATTTTATCTTTTAAATCTTTAATTGATTTTTCTGTTTGGAATATTAATTGTTCAGCATCATTTCTTGCATCTGCTTCTTCTTTACGTTTTTTATCTTCTTCCTTGTGTTCTTCTGCTTCTTTTGTCATTCTTTCAATTTCTTCATCAGATAAATTAGTATTGTTTGTTATTGTAATAGATTGTTCTTTATTTGTACCTAAGTCTTTAGCAGTAACATTTACTATACCATTAGCATCAATATCAAATTTAACCTCTATTTGAGGGATTCCACGAGGTGCAGCTGGGATTCCTGTTAATTGGAAATTTCCTAATGTTTTGTTATCACTTGCCATACTACGTTCACCTTGTAATACGTGAATGTCAACGGCTGGTTGGTTATCTGCTGCAGTTGAGAATACTTGTGATTTTGATGTTGGAATAGTTGTATTACGTGGTATTAACACTGTCATTACTCCTCCAAGAGTTTCAAGACCAAGTGATAGTGGAGTAACATCTAGTAATACGATATCGTTAACCTCACCAGTTAAAACACCACCTTGAATTGCAGCTCCCATAGCTACTGCTTCATCTGGGTTAACTTCATGAGATGGTTTTTGACCTAATTCTTTTTCAACTAGTTCTTGAACCATTGGAATACGTGTTGATCCACCAACTAAAATTACTTTGTCAATGTCTTTAGCTTTTAATTTTGCATCTTTTAAAGCTTTTTTTACTGGATCTAGTGTTGACTCAACTAAATCACGAATTAAATCTTCAAATTTAGCACGAGTAATAGTCATATCTAAATGAAGTGGTCCATCTTCTCCTTGTGAAATAAATGGTGCTGATATTTGAGTTGTTGTCATTCCACTTAAGTCTTTTTTTGCCTTTTCAGCAATTTCTTTTAATCTTTGCATTGCAAGTTTATCTTTAGTTAAGTCAACTCCGTTTTCTTTTTCAAATTCCTTAACTAAGTAATCCATTAAGCATTTATCGAAATCATCTCCACCAAGTTTATTGTTTCCAGCAGTTGATTTAACTTCGTAAATACCATCTCCTAATTCAAGAATTGATACATCGAATGTTCCTCCACCTAAGTCATACACTAAGATTGTTTGATTCTTGTCTTGTTTATCTAATCCAAAAGCAAGTGCTGCTGCAGTTGGTTCATTAATTATTCTTTCAACTTCAAGACCTGCAATTTTTCCAGCGTTTTTTGTTGCTTGACGTTCAGCATCATTAAAATATGCTGGAACAGTAATTACTGCTTTAGTTACTGGTTCACCTAAATATTTTTCAGCATAATCTTTCATGTAAGATAGAATCATTGCTGATACTTCTTCAGGTGAATATTTTTTTCCTTCCATTTCGACTTTTTTATTTGTACCCATTAATCTTTTAATACTTGAAATAGTATTAGTGTTTGTTAGAGCTTGACGTTTAGCAGCATCTCCTACTATTCTTTCACCTTTTTTACTTGATACTACTGATGGTGTAGTTCTTCCTCCTTCTGGATTTGGAATAACTGTTGCAGCTCCACCTTCTAAAACAGCTACACAACTATTTGTTGTACCTAAATCAATACCTATTATTTTTCCCATATTAATCAAATCTCCTTTATTAATCTAAATTATTTACTACTACTTTAGCGGCTCTTATTACACGGTTTTTTAACATATATCCCTTTAATAAGACATTAACCACTATTTCATTATCTTTTTCTTTATCATTTGCAGTCATAACTGCTTCATGGTAATTAGAATCAAATGGTTTATCTTTTGCTTCTATTTCTGTAACTCCAAAGTTTTTTAATGTTTCATTTAAGTGATTATAAATCATTTGAATTCCTTCCATTACTTTACTTGTTTCATCTGTTACCTTCATGGAAGCCATTGCTCTTTCAAAATTATCAAGAACGACTAGCAGTTCCATAATTAAATCTTGATTAGCAAATTTTAACATGTTTTGTGTTTCTTCATCTTTTCTTTTACGATAATTAACAAGCTCTGCTTTAGAGTACATTAATTTGTTTTCTAATTCTTCTTTTTCTTCGTTTAATTTTAAAACAGTTGCTTTTAATTCTTCTAAAGTCTTTTTGTCATTATCTTTGCAGTTACATTTTTCATTGTTTGTTTTTGCTTCATTATTGTTGCATTTTTCACAATGGCAAGAATGTTTCTTGTCATTATTTTTTTCCTCAGGTGTATTTATATTTTCCATTTGTTCTGTGTCTTTTTCTAAAGCTTTCTTTTTCATGATATCTCCTTCTAATTTTCCAAGTTAGATTTTATGTATTCTAAGAGGCTAACAACACGATCATAGTCCATTCTTTTTGGACCAACTATTGCTATTGTTCCTTCTTCTTTGCTAGTATGATATTTGGTTTTTACAATAGTCATATCATCATCGATATTAGATTCTTTTCCAATGTAAACTTTTATGTTCTTATTGTTTTCTTCAATGTCTTCGATATCTTCGATGTAGTCTATTTTCTTCATAATATCTTCTTCATCTAACTTAGTGAAAATGTTTTTAACTTTATCAATATTATTAAATTCTGGTTGCTTTAAAATATTATTTTTGCCTACAATATTGACATTTTTACTCGAAAAGTCTTTAAATACGTTATAAATTGTATTATAAACTATTTCGTGTTCTTTGACATACCTACCAATAATTGGCTTTATTTCATATTCTAATTTACTACTTATTTCATCAATTGGTGTTCCTACTATTAATTCATTTATTAATGAAATAATCTTTTTTATTTCATCTAATGAAACATTTTCAAATTCAATTGTTTTGTGTTCCACGTGTCCTTTATCAGTTACGACGATAATAATCATTTGTTTATTGTCTATTGGAACAACATTAATTTCTTTTAGTCTATTCTCATGTGATGCATTTCCAAGGACAATTGTTGTATAATTTGTCATGTCAGCAATAAGTTGAAGACTTTTGGTTATACAATCAGATAATTGTAATTGTTGATTGTTAAAAATGATTTGTAATTTTAACATATCTTCTCCACTTATTTCCTTTGGATTCATTAAATTATCAACATAGTAACGGTATCCTTGTTCACTTGGAATTCTTCCTGATGAAGTATGTGTCTTTTCTAATAAACCAATCTCTTCTAAGGTTGCCATTTCACTTCTTACTGTAGCACTAGAACATTTTAGTGTTTTACATATCAATTTTGAGCTTACTGGTTTGGCAGACTTTATATGCTCACCTACTATTAACTTAAGCAATTTTTTCTGTCTTTCTGTAAGCATTTTGACAGCACCTCCTAGCACTTCTTTTTCTCAAGTGCTAACATAATTATATGCATTTAATTAGCACTTGTCAACTATAAAGTGCTAATTTTTAAAAATTTTAAGAAAAAAGTAAGTTTTGTTGGACTTACCTTTTGAATATTATTATCATTTGTGTTTTTTTAAGCTATTCTCATCCACAAATCAACGCTTTGTTTAATAGGAATACTAACATCAGGTCCTGGAATTCCTGTTAGTGTAGTGCTATCCTCTGGCATTCTACAGGGATTAGGCCAACATTGGTATGATCCAATTGCATAATAATATGCAGGGTGTCCAATGCTTCCATTTAAGGCAGTTTGATTACTCGTTGATTTAGCTAAACCACCCCAATAGTGATCTTTCCAAGAAACCTTAATTTCTCTGTAATCGGGAACAACTGCATTAAAATCTCCATCGGGAATAATTGTTGTCCATGGATTTGATGATTGATACCACCAATTATATCCAGAAATTTCTGGATATTCTAAGAGAAACTCATATTTTGTTGCTGGAAGTGTTATAGCAATTTCGTCAAGGTATCCTAAAACACTTTGTTTGTTTGGCATATTTACTTTGGCAACCTCTTCTTCATTTAAAAACATATTGGTTTGAAGACCATTACTTGTATTATGATGAAATACTCTAACCCATGTACAGCCATATGCTTTTTTTACTGGCAACTTTATTCCTTCTATTATCATACTTCGTTTATTGTTGTTTAGTTCATCTTTAATGCTGTCAACTAAGTCATCTTGATTTTTTTTAACACCTGACATTATGCCTAGAATTAAAGCTAAAGTCATAGTAATTAGTGCTATTATTGAATATAAAACGGTAGTAACTGCAAAAGCTTTATTATTTAATTTTATCATACTATCACCTATTATAGATTATATAATAAATGATAAAAGAAGTAAACTTTTTTACTTTCTTTTATATATCTTTATAAATTTATATCCGTATTTTTTTGATTTATATTCTATTATATTTGAAAAATCCTTAGTAAAATTGTCAGTTTCATATTCCACTACTATTAATCCATTTTCCATAAGTAAATTAAATTTATCAATATATTCTAAAATATCGAGTATGTAATTTGTCTTATATGGTGGATCTATAAATATTATATTAAATTTGATATTATTTTCTTTAAAATTAATGAGAGCTGATTTATAATCTAGTTTTAATACTTTAGAAATTTTGTCTTTATCATTTTGACATATAGTAAGTAAGTTTTCGTTTATAATATTAATTGCTTTATTACTATTATCAACAAAATAGCAAAAAGAGGCATTATTACTTAGGCTTTCTATTCCTAGGTTACCACTTCCAGCAAAAAGATCTAGGCAAATACTTTCATTTAAGTAAGTTTGAATCATAGAAAAAAGAGATTCTTTTACCCTATCTTGTGTTGGTCTAGTTCCATTTATATTATATCCTTTTATATTTCTTCCTTTATATTTACCACTAATTACTCTCATTTTATTATGTAGTCAGTCATTAATGTTTAGCTGATTGACAATTCCTTTCTATTTATTTGTTTGCAGTTATATATTTTTATTATAAAAATGTTTATTAAATATTATTTTTTACTAATGTTTTTAATTTTTGATTTATTTTACATACTAATAAAAAAATTTTATTTTCTAATTTTATATATTTTTGAACATCTTTATCTAATAGGTAATCTTTTTTTAATTTTTGATAATTTGGGTCATAAATATTAACTATTTCATCTAATTGTTTTTTTATTGATAAAAGTTTATCATTTTTCATAATTTTCTGTTTTTCATTTTCTAATTCCTTAAATAGAGAACTATTTTTAAAAATCGTTTCTAGTTCGGTTAATTTATGATTTAATTCTTCCATAATAATACCTCTAAACTATTATATTTACTAGTTTTTATTAATTAATAATTCCTTTTTTTATTTTATTATAGCATAATATATATTAAATTAATATATTAATTTAGTTGTGGCTATAAAACTCTAATATAAATAAAAAGCAAGATTTATTAGTTAATACGCTAGTAATAATTAATTAATCTTGTTTTAAATTTTACCTCATTATCTCCATAAAAGTTCTAATGAGTTCTATTTTTCTTTCTAATTCTTGCATCTTGTCTTTTGGTGTTATTTTGTAATACTCTTTCATTTTCTCTTCCATTTGTTTTATACTTTCTGGGTTTCTATTTAATTCTTTGTACCAGTAGGAATTTTCCCTTAAAAAACGATATAGATTCGGATTATTTTTGATGGCAAATTGGGTAGCTAAATCCATTAGTCCTCAAAGTATTTATACATTGGTCTTGCTTCGTATGTTTGATTTTTAGGTGTTTCTTTTGAACTGTTTAAGTCTTGTACTAAGTTTATAGCTCTAGTAAGGCCATCTACTGCTTTTTTTACAGTATCTAAATCAATCGTTTTTACCATATTGAATAATTCTTTTAAGGATGTATCCCCTAAAAGTGATTGTTGTTTTGTGTAAGTATTGTTTGATGAAGTAGAGAAGTTATTTTGGGTGTTGTCTTTTAAAAATGGAGTCCAAACTGAACTATTTTCACCATACACATCGTACATTTCATAGAATTTTTGCCACGTCATACTATTATTGTTAATATGTTCTAGTAATGATGGGTTGTTTCTTACAAAAACTTTAAATGTTTCTTTAGACATTTTCATCACCTAGTTAATTATATGCAAAAGGTATGATTAAAAACCATATAAATAGAAAAAGAATAATCTTTTTTAATTATTCTTTATTAAAAATCTAGAAAATCATCAATTGTCATTAATCTGTCATCTATTTCTTTTAGTGAAATTTTTTCTTTTGGCTTTTCTTTTACTGTAGATTTTATTTCACTTTTCTTTTTTTCTATTGGAATTGTTTCCATATCTAAAATTGTTGTTTCTATGTTTTCTATTTCGTCTTTTATATTTAAGGTAATATCTTCTTTTTTTGTTAAATCAGAAATTTTAAAAACATCTTTGATTTTTTCTTTTGTTATTAATGATCCAGTAGAATATCTATCTAATATTGGAATTTCACTTATTTTTAATGTTTTTATACTATCTGTTTTAAGCCCTATTAAAGCCTTATTTTCAAATACAAAAGCTTTTATAGTTCTGTAAGGAGTTGTTTTTACTTCTCTTAGTAAAAGTAGACCACGTCTAGCACGAGATGTTTTATCAAATTCATTTAAATGAACTCTTTTAGCTGTTTTTCGATCAGTAAATACGGTTAAATATTCGTCTTTTGTTTCATCGAAATTAGATACCGAAACTACATAGTCATCAGTATTTAATTTGATTGCTTTTACTCCGCTGGTTTTTAAGCCAACTACTGGTATGTCATCTATTTCAAACCATAGACCATAGTTCATATGTGTTGCTATAAAAATGTCATTTGAAGTAGCAATTGTTGCCATTATCAATCTATCTTCATCTTTTAGTTTCATACAAGTTATTGGCTTTGAGTAACGACTTACTTCAAATTCTTTTAAATTTGTACGTTTTATCATACCATCTCTAGTAGCAAGGATAATGTTACTTGCCACATTGAAATCAGAAACAGGTATTACACCAATTATTTGTTCTTGCTCTTCTAATTTTATAATATTACTTATATGTTTTCCAAGTTCTTTCCATTTCAAATCAGGAATAGTGTGAACTGGTACGTAAAGGTAATTACCAAGATTAGTAAATAAAAGAATTGTGTTTGTAGTGTTTATTTCAAATAGTCCTAATACATAATCATTATCTTTTAAAATAGGACTATCTGTTGATGATTGATAACTTCTAATACTAGTTCTTTTTACATAACCATCTTTAGTTATCATGACAATAACATCTTCTTTTGGAATCATCACAGTTGTGTCTATTTTTATTTCGGTTATTTCCTCTTTTATTTCAGTTAATCTAGGTGTTTGATATTCTTTTTTTACACTACGAAGTTCATCTTTCATAACATTTTTCAAAATGTTTTCATCATCTATTATAGCTTGCAATTTTGATACAATAAGATTTAAGTTGTTTAATTCTTCTTCTAATAAAGTTACATCTGTATTAGTTAGTTTATACAATTGTAAAGTAACAATAGCTTCTGCTTGAAGTTCAGTAAAAGCAAATTCTTTAACTAAATTTATCTTAGCATCACTTTTGTTTTTACTGGCTCTAATTACTTTAATAACTTCATCTAATATTGATAGACATTTTATTAATCCTTCAACTATATGAAGTCTTGCTTTTGCTGTTAACAAATCAAAGTTAGTACGTTTTATGATAACTTCTTTTTGAAATTTAATATAAGCATCTAGAATATCTAAAAGTCCGAGTTGTCTTGGGCGTCTATTATCTATTGCAATCATATTAAAGTTATAAGTCACTTGTAAGTCGGTATTTTTTAGTAAGTAATTTAATACTAGTTCTCTATTACAGTCAGATTTTAAATCAATGGCTATTCTTAGTCCTTCTCTATCCGATTCATCTCGAACTTCAATAATTCCATCTATTTTTTTATCTATTCTTATCTCATCGATTTTACGAACTAGTTGGGCTTTGTTTACTTCAAACGGTATTTCTGTAATTACTAGAGTTAAATCTTTTTTGTTTTCTATGAATGAACTTTTAGATCTAACAATAATTCTACCACGACCGCTCTCATAAGCATTTCTAATGCCTTCGATTCCTTCTACTATTGCTCCTGTTGGAAAATCTGGGCCTTTGACAATTTCCATAATTGTTTCTAGCTTACAATTTGGTGAATCAATTCTTTTTATTGTTGCATCGATAATTTCTCCTAGGTTATGTGGAGGAATATTAGTTGCATATCCTGCTGAGATACCAGTAGCACCATTAACAATTAAATTAGGAAAGCGTGCTGGTAAAACAGTTGGTTCTGGTAATGTGTCATCAAAGTTTGGTGCCCAGGTAATTGTGTCTTTATCGATATCTTTTAATAATTCATTACTTATTTTAGAAAGCCTAGCTTCTGTATAACGCATTGCTGCTGGACTATCTCCATCCATTGAACCATTATTACCATGCATATCTATATATATAGTATTTTGTTTCCACCACTGACTCATACGAACCATGGCATCATATATAGAAGAATCTCCATGTGGATGGTATTTACCCATAATATCTCCAACGCTTCTAGCACTTTTAACATATGGTTTATCGTATGTGTGTTTTTCACGATACATAGAATAAAGAATTCTTCTTTGAACAGGTTTTAAACCATCACGTACGTCTGGAATAGCACGGTCTTGAATAATATATTTTGAATATCTTCCGAAACGTTCTCCCATTATTTCTTCCAAGGAGAAGTCAATTATTTTTTCTATTATTTCTTTAGCTGTTTCTTTTTTCTTCATAAAAGTCATCTCCTTATTTTAATTAGCAATACTACTTATATAATAACTGTCTATATTTTGACTAATCTCTTTATCTATTTCATCTATAAGAATATTACAAGCTACTTTATATAGTTTGATTGTTTCTCTAATTGATAAAAAGGCTTTTTGATTATTTTTTTCTAGTTCTTCAATAATTTTATATGTATAATAAAGATTAAATGCTTTATTATATGTTGAGTCTTTGATTAATTCATTTTGTTTTTCATCTAATATTACAATGTTTCTTATTTCTTTTAAATGAATATGTTTATCATTGTCTTTTTTGATTACTCGATCAATACAATCCAGTTTTGTAAATTCTTCTTTATATTTTTCTTTTGCTTGTTCAATATATGATACTTTAATTTTTTTAATAAACATTGGAAAAAGGAGCATAACCTGATCTATACTTGGTTTAAATAGAATGTTTTCAAGATCACTGAGTTTCATTTTGTCTTGTTCTAACATATAGAAAATAGTAGCACCATATTCGTTTATTTCCTTTAATAAATTATATGTATCTTCATTATTTAATGCCATAATACTACCTACCTTCTATTTTATTTTATAATCGTCTTCTAAAGAGAATTCGACATTTTCTTCAATCCATTCTTTTCTTGGTTCTACATTATCTCCCATAAGAACACTCACACGTTTTTCAGCAAGAAGTGCGTCTTCTATATTAACTCTTATTAAACTTCTAGTTTGGGGATTCATTGTTGTTTCCGCAAGTTGATCAGCATTCATTTCACCCAATCCTTTGTATCTTTGAACATCACATTTTTTACCTTTAGTTAATTCTTTCATTTCTTCAACAGTATATGCGTATAATTTTTCTTTACCTGTTTTTATTAGAAAAAGTGGTGGAAGGGCAATATATAGACGACCATCTTCGATTAGTGGTTTCATATAGCGATAGAAAAATGTTAACAAAAGACACTGAATATGTGCTCCATCATCATCGGCATCGGTCATAATTATTATTTTAGAATATTCGGCATCGGCAATATCAAAATTAGAACCAACTCCTGCACCGATTGTATATATCATTGTATTTATTTCTTCGTTTTTTAAAATATCTTCCATTCTGGCTTTTTCTGTGTTAACAACTTTACCACGAAGTGGCAATATGGCTTGAAATCTACGATCTCTTCCTTGTTTTGCAGATCCACCTGCTGAGTCTCCTTCTACTAAGAATAGTTCTTTATGGGTCTTATCCTTCGATTGTGCTGGGGTTAGTTTTCCTGATAAAGCTCTTTCTTTTGGGTTTTTAGTTTTTCCTTTTCGAGCCTCTTCTCTTGCTTTTCTTGCTGCTTCTCTTGCCATTTTACTTTTTAACGATTTATCAATAATAGCAGTTGCTATTTTTTTATTTTCTTCTAAAAAAAATTGAAGTTTTTCTCCTACAACGGCCTCTACTGCCGTTCTTGCTTGAGGAGTCCCTAGTTTTGCTTTTGTTTGACCTTCAAATTGAAGTAGTGCTTCAGGAATTTTTAAGGAAATAATGGCAGTTAATCCCTCACGTACGTCACTACCTTCGAAAGCTTTTTCTTTTCCTTTTATATAGCCATTGTTTTTGGCGTAGTCATTAAAGGCTCTAGTTAAGGCTGTTTTAAAACCTACTTCATGACTTCCACCATCACTTGTTTTAACGTTATTTACAAATGATATAATATTTTCATTATAAGTATCAGTGTATTGTAAAGCAATATCAACTTCTATCTTATCCTTAACTCCTTCAAAAGCTAAAATATTATGAAGAGTATTCTTTCCTTCATTTAGGTATTCAACAAATTGGGATAGCCCTTTTTCATAGTAAAATTTTTCTTCTTTTTTATCTTCCTCATCAACAACTTCAATTGTTAATCCTTTAAGTAAAAAGGCTGATTCTTGCATTCTTTCACAGATTGTTGTGTAAGAAAAATTAGTTGATGAAAAAATTTCATCATCTGGTAAGAATCTAACTGTAGTACCAGTTTTATTTGTTGTACCAATTTCTTTTAGTGGAACTACTACTTTTCCACCATTTTCAAAACGAATATACCATTCTTTTTTATTATTTTTTATAGTTACTTCCATCCATTTACTTAAAGCATTAACAACGCTTCCACCTACTCCGTGAAGGCCACCAGATACTTTGTAACCTGATTCTTCGAATTTACCACCAGCATGCAAAACTGTATAAATAACTTCAGGTGTTGACTTACCTGATTCATGCATTCCTGTTGGAACTCCACGACCGTGGTCTTCAATACTTATTGATTTATCTTTATGAATGGTAATTTTTATATTATCTCCGAAACCATTAATAGCTTCATCAATTGCGTTATCTACTATTTCCCAAACAAGATGATGTAAACCTCTTTTATCTGTTGAGCCAATATACATACCAGGTCTTTTTCTAACAGCTTCTAATCCTTCTAGTATTTTTATTGAACTTGCATCATATTTTACTGCCATTATAATCATCTCCTAGAACATTATAACAGATATTATAACGAAAAAAAAGAAGAGTGACAATATATTTACAAACTTTTTTAAAAGGTGAATTGTAAAAGTAAAAGCCAGAAAAATTTTATGTAACTATAGTGTAAGACA
>CANORV010000003.1 GCA_947569245.1 uncultured Mycoplasmatota bacterium
GGGATTTTTTTTTATTATCTTTGCTATCTTAGATTTTGACAAAGTATAATATGATGGATAATTTATTAAATTTGTATCAATCATTATTTTATTATCTGTTAGAATATCGTTATTTTTAATATAAATATTTTTAGTTGGTACCTCTAATATAAATTTAGTAAGGAAGAATAGGCATGTTAAAGTTATAATTAATATTAGAATACTACCCCAATGAATTTTGATTTTCTTCTTTAATATTTTCTTTTGTGCCATTTCTTTCATCTTTATGCTCCCAATTTACAAATTCTTGTTCTACTTTTAAATCAATATTGTATTTATCTTGCACTTGTTTTTTTATAAAAGTTATTAATTCTTTAATATCTTTGGAGGTTGCGTTTTTATAATTTATAATAAAGTTAGCATGTTTTTGACTAACCATAGCTCCTCCTCTTATTAGGCCTTTATATCCCAATTCTTCAATTAGTCTTCCAGCAAAATCGTTATTTGGGTTTCTAAAGACACTTCCAGCAGATGGATATTCTAGAGGTTGACTTTCTAGTCTTCTTTCTCTTCTTGTTCTAACTAACTCTTCTATTTCTTCTCTTTTTCCTTTTTTTAGCATAATAGTTGCTTCTAGACAAATGTAGTTTTTATGCGTTTTTAGAAACGATGTACGATAATGAAATTCTAATTCACTGTTTACCATAGTAATGACTCTATAGTCTGGTGTTAAAACTTTAATTCTTTTTACAACATAACCCATATCACTTTTATAGGCTCCGGCATTCATATAAATTGCTCCACCAATTGTTCCAGGAATTCCTGTTGCAAATTCTAAACCACTCATTGCTTTTCGGCAACTTGATAATGCTACTTTCATAAGCTGACATCCAGCTCCACAAATAAGCATATTTCCTCGTTCTTTGATTGTATTAAATTCATCTAATTTGATTATTACTCCATCAAATACATCATCACTAAACAGTGTGTTAGAACCATTTCCTAAAACAATATATTTTACTTTTTCTTTATCTAAGTATTTAATAAGTTTTATTAATGCTTCTATATTTTTTGGAAAAACCATTGCTTTACATATTCCCCCAACCTTGTATGAGGTATAGTTTTTTAAAGAAACATTTTCTAAGGTCTTTCCTATATTCATTCTTTTTATTTCTTTTAATGTATCATTAGTCATGTCAATCACCATCTATTAAACTTCTTATTTCATTATATACTTTTGTAGCACTTGTTGCAACTTTTAATTTTCCACTGGCATCTCTCATTTTTTGATACTTAATTTTATCATTTAATATTTCATCAATTGCACAAACCAATCTTTCTTCAGTAAAATCTTTTTCTTCTATAATAACACAAGCATTTTTGTCTTCTAAAACCTTAGCATTTTTATATTGATGATTGTTAGTTACATATGGACTTGGTATTAAAATACTAGGAAGGGATGCTGCAGTTATTTCTACCAAGCTACTTGCACCAGCACGTGATACAATTAAACTAGCATCTTTCATTAATGAAATTAAATCTTTAGCAAAAGGAACGATTTTAACATTTTTGGATACTTTTAAATCTTTATATGAATCATAATAGGTTTTTCCTGTTATAAACAAAACTTCATAATCTTTTTTAGAAAATAGTTTTAATGATGAAGCTAGTTTTTCGTTCATTGTTTTGGAACCAAGGGAACCCATTACAATAATTACTAATTTTTTTTCTTTACTTAAACCATACTGGCTTTTATCCTGTTTTTTACAATTAACAACTTCTTCACTACGAGGATTTCCAGTGTAAACAGTTTTATTTTTGGGAAAACTATCTATTGTTTCTACAAAACTTACTCCTATTTTATCAGCATAGTGAGAAAGAAATTTGTTTGATAGCCCAGGAATTGAATTTTGTTCATGAATGAACGTTTTATATCCACATTTTTTAGCAGCATAAATAACTGGAGATGTTACATAGCCTCCAACTCCTATTACAATATCAGGATTAAATTTTTTAATCTCCTTTTTAGAAATTTTTATAGCTTTTACAAAGTCTGATATAACTTTTATATTACTTAGTGGATTATGACGATTTAGTCCTTTTACCTCTAAGGCTAGATATGGAATATTTTCTTTTGGAATTATATCTTTTTCCATTCTATCGGTTGTCCCTATATATAAGAAGATACTATCTGGTTCTTTTTCTTTTATCTTTCTAATAATGGCTAAGGCTGGATATATATGACCTCCAGTTCCTCCGGCACTAATTATTGCTCTCATGTTCAATTCACCTACTAACATTATATCATAATTATATTCTTTTTTTACGAATATTATTAAGTTTTTATTTTTGCTTGACAAAGTCGTTTTTATAATGTAATATTTGGTACATGCCTTTTTAGGAAAACCAATTAATAGTTTAGATTCATTGATAAAAAGTACATTTTAGAGAGTACTTATTTGATATTGATAGTATATAATATAATTAAGTGTTTCAGAGAAGATGAATTATACATTTGTAGTATTTAATGTTAAATTATAATCGTTACTATAAAAGGTATAAATTTATAAGGTTTATTGGCTTTAATTTTTTGATTTAAGATGAGGAGGGAAAATGACTAATAGCTTTTTTAAAAAATCGTGTTATTTAATACCACTTACTGAGGTAGAAGTAAAACTATTTCATAACAATATTATTTTGTATATGAATGATGAAGATGAAAAATTGGGTATGGCTATTCCTAGTTTAGAAAAGTATGGGTTTGGTAATATGGAAGGTGCCTTTAGGGCTAATCGTAGATGGTTTCTTTATCCAATTGATGAAAAGTCTCTTGGATTAATAGTTGATGGTAGACCAATATTTAAACTTGATTTTCGTGAAAAAGATAACTTAAAAGTTACATCGGTCGGTTGTAATACGGATTTTGTTACTAGTATAACTAAATTTTTAAGTAGGAATAATAAGGACAATACTAATAATAAAAAAGTAAAAAAAATCGGTAGCATTATACCAGTTTAATTTGAAAAAGGTAACTCATAATTTAAGAGTTACCTTTTTTATATTTTTGCTGCTATTGTCATTTCGACAACGGCTTTAACATTTTTTTCATTAAATGGTTTTTCCAAAATAGCTACTATTTCATAAGTACGTGCTCTATTGATTGTTTCTTCTTTACATTCACCTGTTATTATTGATACAGGAATTTTTTTAAACAGATTGTTTTGCTTAAACCATTCTAAAACTTGAAATCCATCAACGTTTGGCATATTTAAATCTAATAAAACAGCCACTATTTTTCCGTCATTTACGTGTTGACTAATTAAAGTTAAGGCTTCCATTCCATCTTTGGCTAATAAAACATCATATGTGTTTTGAAAAATCTTACTGGCAAAACTTGTAACTATGTTAGAGTCATCGACAACAAGAATGGTTTTGTCTTTTATTACCACTTCTTCTTTTGGCAAAATATTACTTACATCACGTCCTAAGTAATCACTTACTAGTTTGATAATTCTACTTGTTTCATTCATTAGTTCATCGTAATTCAAATAAACAAAATCCATATCATTAGATTTGCTTCTCATTTCGTGTTCTAAAGCAAGTTCTGCTAGCTTTGTGAACCCAAAATATCTAGAGTCACTTTTTAGTGAGTGAACAAGTATAGCATAGTTAGCCATATCAGCGTTTTCTTTAAACATTTTTATTTTAGGTAAACTTTCCTTCATTCCCTTTAAAAAATCTTCTAGTGTCGAATTGTAAGTTTCCATATCTCCAAATAATTCTAAACTTTTTTGAACATCTACTCCATTATTTGTTAAAAAACTAACATCTTTCATATATATCCTCTCCTATTTCTAATTTGATTATAAACTTTTTTGAAATTATTATCTAGTTATTTTGACAATTTATGTCAAGTAAATAATAAACGATGTAAACTAATGCCTTAATTATTTTTACATATTTAGAAAGCAATAAAACCTCGTTTTATTATGAACGAGGTTTTAGTTAACTTACTATCTAGTCTCTTTGATATAATTATTTGTTTTTATTTTTCTTTAATTATGTTTTTACTCGAAAAATAAGTTATAAGAAAATATCCACCATAAATTATAATTAGAAATATTGAGGTTGTTAAAATTGAGGTTAATAAATTCATGCGTCCAAATGTTTCTAATATTGTATTACAAACTTGAAGACCAAATATGGTATGTACTAGAGCAAGTGATAATGGTAGAAAGAAGAATATGGCAATTTGTCTATATAAAGCTTTGTTTAGCATCTTTTCATCTGTTCCAATTTTTCTTAGAATCATATATCTTTCCTTGTTATCACTACTTTCTGATAATTCTTTTAAAGCAAGTATTGCAGCTGATGATATTAAAAAGATAATACCCAAATATAGGCCGATGAAAGTAGCCATGGCAGTTAATCCTATACTTGCTTCATAAATAGTTATTTTAGTTGATGCATTTAAGATAGTATTATTACTGTTTGGATGATTTTCAAGACTAATTATTTTATCTTCTATTTTTTGTTTTTCTTTTTTTGTATCATTTTCTGTTTTATAATTAGCAAATAAATATTTAACTGCCTCAAGGGAATTTTCCAAGGCTTTATCAGGTACTAAAATAATCCCTGTATTAATGTGATTTGCTGATATGTCAATAAAACCATCCTGACATTCTGTATATTTTGGCAAATATGTTTTACCATTTATTTCAATAGGTGTTTTTGATTTTAATGCTCTGTTACGTATTGTTGTCATTTCTTTATAGTCTCCAATAATCATATACTGATTGTCTTCAAGAGAATAAGTTTTTATATTATATAACTTGGCAAGCTTATTGTAATTGCTAATTTCAATTAAGATTTCTTTTCCCTGAAGGTTTAAATAAGGGTAATCTTTTTTTATTTTTTCTTTTTCTTTTCCAAGAGTTTTCTCCCATGTTATATTATCATCGACATAACTTGAAAACTCTACTATATCTTTAAAATTTTTGTTGATATCAAAATCTAAATCCTCTAAACTTTTTCTTATTGATGTTTTAGAGTTTTTATCTTGTTCTTCTGTTACAGGTTTATAATATGTTTTTTTGGCATTAATTGGTTTAGTAATCTCTATATCTACTGGTGTTAATTTTTTTAGATTGGTAGATAGTGATGTTTTTATAGATGATGCACTAGATAAAATGCAAATTGTCATAAAAAGCATGATACAAATAATTGACATTGATATAACTGTTGTGTTAATTTGACTATTTAATTGTCTTAATGTAAAAGCATTCAATCCTTTAAGATAGACTCTTTTTGATGATGAAACAAGTCGTAATATTAGTCCTGAAAAGGACCAAAATATAAGTAATGTTCCTATTGACCCTAAAGCTATCTGGATAAGTAAATCAGAAAATTCGACTAGATTATTGACTCCTACAGTTACATTATAATAGGCATAAGCTAATATACATGATGCTATTATAAATACCAAAACACAAACGATCGGATTTTTTATCTTTACTGTTTCATTTTTCTTACCTGCTTGAATTAAGTCGATAAGTTTACATTTGCTAACTGATAAAGTATTAAAAATCATTACTAATAAATACATAATACTAAAGTAAATAATTGTTTTAATCATAGCACTGTTTGAAAAGGTAAAAGCAAATTGACTCATATCTGCTTCAAACATATTGATTACCAAAATGGACATAGCTTGTGAGCAGATAATTCCAAGTACTAGACCTGCTCCTAGAGAAATAACACCAATTGATAATGTTTCATAAAGCAAGATAAGAGATATTTTTCTTTTACTCATTCCAAGGGTCATATAAATTCCAAATTCTTTTTTTCGTCTTTTTATCAAAAATCTACTGGCATAGATGATTAAAAATCCCAAAACTAATGAAACAAAGATAGAAACTCCTGATAATATTTGATTCATGAGGTCTATTAAATCATGTGTGTTCTTAGATACATTTAACATTACTGTTTGACTATCTAAAGCATTAAAAATATAAAATATTGAAACACCTAAAATAAGAGTGAAAAAATAAATAGTATAATCTTTAATACTTTTTTTGAGGTTTTTTAAAGATAGCTTAAATAACATCATTTAAATCCCCTCCAAGAAGTGTAACAGTATCGATAATTTTATCAAAGAATTCTTTTCGTTGACTATTTCCACGATTAATTTCACTAAATATTTTACCATCTTTAATAAATATTACACGACTTGCATAACTTGCTGTAAAAGCATCATGGGTAACCATTAAAATAGTTGCAGAAAGTTCTTTATTTAAGTAATTAAAACTCTCAAGTAGCATTTTGGCACTTTTAGAGTCTAATGCTCCAGTTGGCTCATCAGCTAATACTAATTTGGGATTGGTAATGATTGCTCGTGCTGATGCAACTCGTTGTTTTTGACCTCCACTCATTTGATATGGATACTTATTTAAAATACTTTCAATATTTAGTTTTTTGGCTACGTCTTTAACTTGTTCATCAATTTTATTAGCAGGAACATTTTGAATTGATAATGAAAGTGCTATATTCTCATATGCTGTTAATGTATCTAAAAGATTAAAGTCCTGAAAAATAAAACCTAGTTCTTCTCTTCTAAATTTGTTTAATTTCCCTCCCTTTAATTTAGTTATATCCTCTTGATCAACAAAAATATGACCACTAGTTACTTTATCAATTGTTGAAATACAATTTAAAAGGGTTGTTTTTCCACTTCCACTTGCTCCCATTATGGCAACAAATTCACCTTTTTCAACATCAAATGATATATTATTAATAGCTTTTGTCAAACTAGAGCGACTTCCATAGTATTTTTCTATTTTTTCTATTTTTAACATATTAGGCATAATACCTCTCCTTTCGATAAATAATTATAATTGATTACTTACAATATGTCGTTGTTTTAATATTACAAAATCTTACATTTATGTAAGTTATTTCAAACAATTATAGTAGTCATTATTATTAAAAATAATATTTACTTTTGTATAGTTTTCAAAAGAAGACTCAATGGTTATTCTATGTCCTAATTTTTTTAGTAGTTTTTTAGAAATATATAGCCCCATTCCAGTAGAATTAGCCCCTTTTCTTCCATTAGAACCAGTAAATGTTTTATCAAAGACACGATTTATATCACTTGTTGGAATTCCTATACCGTTATCATATATTGATAATATTGTTTTATCCTCTTCTTCTTTAATACTTATTTCTATATAAGATAAAATACTGGTGTTACGATATTTAATACAATTATTTATTAATTGATTTAATACAAATTCTAACCATTTCGAATCAGTTAAAACAGTCTCATTATTAATTTTAGTCTTTAAAGTTACTTTGTTATATAAAAGAGTATCTTTATTTTTTAAGGCTACTTGTTTTACTACTGATGATAATTTTACTTCTTTAATTAAATAGTCTTTTTCTGAGTCTTTGCTTCTAGCATAATATAAGACTTGATCAAGATAATCTTCTAATCTTTTTAATTGTTCTAAAAATCTTTTATCTACTAAACTTTTATTGTTATGTGTTATAAGAATTAGATTAGAAAGTGGTATTTTTACTTCATGTATCCACATTTCGATATAATCTTTAAAATCTTCTTGATTATATTTTAAGTCTTTTATCTTTTCATTGAAAGATTTATTTATTTCATATAATGAATCATAAAAAATTTTTCCTTCTAAAAAGTCAGGATTTTTAATTAGTTCTGTTATTAAATATTTTTCTTCTAATAAATTCAAATTGATTTGTAAATTTTTATAAAAACTTCTCTTTCTAAAATAGTTATAGAGTAATACAAAAATATCTGTTGTTATTATGATAAAAAGACAGCAGATAATTCCATCTATTGAGACTTTTAATACCATTAATAAAAGGATAAGAAAGATTAGTGATATGATTTTTATAGAAATTGTAATAATTTTATCTTTTATATAGTTTATAAATTTCATAATATTATGTAACCCTGATTTTTTCTTGTCTCAATCATATCACTATATCCAATATCTCTTAATTTGTTACGAAGTCTACTTATATTTACTGTTAGAGTATTATCATCAATAAATTCATCGTTATCCCATAATTCTGTAACAATCGTTTCTCTTTCAACTATTTTAGAACGATTATTTATCAGAAGTGTTAAAATCAACATCTCATTTTTAGATAAATAAATGGTTTCATTTTCCTTTATTATAATACCCTTTCGTGGAATTATTTTTAAATCTTCATATTTTAAAAATTCAGGTTCTTGTTCTATTCTTTTAAATATTGCTGCAACTCTAAGTAAAAGAATCGTAGGGTTATATGGTTTTGTTATGTAATCATCGGCACCATAACTCATACATAAAACTTCATCTATTTCTGTATCTTTACTAGTTACCATAATTATTGGAACATTTGATTCATTTCTAATTTGTTTTAAAAGAACTTCACCATTAATATTAGGAATATTTATATCTAGTAGAATTAAATCTGGATTATTTTTTAAAATAGTATCTTTGGCATTAAGAAAATCATCTAAAACAACAGCATTATAATTGGCATTGTTAAGAAGATTTTTTAATTCTTCTTGTAAGGTTTTATCATCTTCAACTATTAAAATCTTTTTCATCTTTATCACCGATTATATTATACAACAAAAAATGGAATATATCTCTTACAAATATGTAATTATTAGAAGTTTGCTTCTTGTAAATCAATTATATTTTTAACAAATATTAGTGTCTATCTACTATCAATTTATTTTGATATATATTAACTTTACTTTTATTTAATCTTGAATTCTTTTTATAGCTTTAAAAGAGTTCTTATATGTTTACTTTGAATTTTATTAAATTTTTAAGTATTAATAGTTATTATTAAAATTTATTGTATATAAAAAGACTTAGATTCGTGTTCTAAGTATTTTTTATTATTAATGTGTACTTTTAATTATTATTCATGTCTGTTAATTCTTGATTTAAAGTTGTCAATTTTTCTTGTACTTTATTTTCTTCAACTTTTTCTAAACAGTACCAACCATTTTTAAACATAGCTTCATAGATTTTTCTTTGAAGAGAGGTAAGATTATTAAACATTTCTTTATATATTTGATATAGTGTTTCGTTACTGGCTTCTGTTAGAGCTACAGTATAATTTTTTACCATAGATTTTTCTGTTTCTAGAAGGTCAGTTAAATAATCTTTTTCATTTAGATTTGGTCCTTTATTTACCTCTGTTTTTTGATTTGTTACTTTATTATTATTCATTAGAACCTCCCATATTATTAATTGTATCAATTATTTTATTTAAATTATCATAGTGAACTTTTCTTATTTCTTCTACTAATTGTTTTAATTCTTCATTTTGTAATTCATTAAAATAATGATAGGCTTTTTTACATGCTATACTATTCCAATCAAACATGTCTGATAAATAGTCTAAATCTTTACCAGATAGCATTACTGGTACAGTGTCATAATTCATATATTATTTCTCCTTTCGTTTTTAGTATGAGCAAATAATATAAAGTTAAACAAAAAATCAAGTGTTATTTTGATAAATTTAGTTTATTTTAATTTATTTTTATGTTTACGTGTTATAATTTTAATATAATCATTTTTATTAGAATGTGAGGTAGTACTTAAATGAAAGATAACAAAATATTAAAAAAAACAGAAGCACATATAAATGGATTATCTTTAACAGATGATGAAAAGCAAAAGTACTTATATATATTAAACAAGGCTTTAGAAATGACAGATAAAAACATTCGTATAAGTTATTTATATGATGAAATGTGTAATTTTTTGGATGATGAATTTAGAAAAAAAGATTTATGTGGCTTTTGTAATAATCTTTGTAAGAGAAGAAAAAATCTAATAGATAGAGGTATTAAAAAGGAAAACTATGCTAATGGGTGTTGTTATAGTTATTCGAAAAAGGAAAATTGTAAGTATCTAGGTGAAGCAGGTTGTACGATAAAATGTTTAGGATGTAAATTATTTACTTGTTTTTATTTACGAAAAACAGAAAAAGTAAAATATAAAATTGATAGTATTCCTTTTGCAAAGTACTTTTTTAATGCTAGGCAAAAGTTTTATATGGAAAATACTTTTTTTACTAAGAAAGATATTATTCTTAAAGAAGTTTTAAAACGAGGTTAACTATGTATACAATTAAAAAAAGTGTTAATACGTCAATTGAAATAAAAAAATCGATATTTATTGGTTTTTTATATAAGGTTCATACAAAGGATGATATAGATAAATGTTTAAGTGATATTAAGGAAAAATATAAAGATGCTACTCATTATTGTTATGCTTATATTATAGATAATAGTAAAAAAGCATCAGATGATAATGAACCTAGTGGTACTGCTGGAATAGTAATTATGGATGTTTTAGAAAAAAGAAAGCTAAATTATATTTTGTGTGTTGTAGTAAGATATTTTGGTGGAATAAAACTTGGTGCTGGTGGTTTGATCAGAGCCTATTCTAAAATTTCTAGAAACGTTAGTGATTTAGCGGAAATTATAGAATTAGTTGATGGTTATTTAGTTCAAGTAACTGCTAGTTATAATAATATTAAGAGACTGGATTATTTAGTAAAAAGTTGTACCATTTTAAATAAAACTTTTGAAAAAGATGTTTGTTATACTGTTTTAGTTGATAAGAAAAAATTTGAGGAACTTAAAGAATTTAATGTAAAGATTCTTGATAGTGTTAAAATAGAAAAAGAAAAATTGTAGGATAATTCCTACAATTTTTTATTCTATTGTTATCTTCTTTAAAACAACAGTTACCTCTCCTGATAAGCTTTTAGAACCTCCAACGTAACCGATGTAATAAGAACCACTTAGACTACTTACATTTAAGGTTGCTGTAATAGTAGATGTTGAACCAGTTCCTCTGACATTATGATATGTATAAGAATTTGCCTGTGGTTTAATTGGTGGATCATGCCAATAATTTGATCCATAAACTGCTGTTGTATTTGTTGCACCAAATAGTCCACAATCTCCAGCACCTGTATATCCCCTTTTGCTTCCATGCCTCCAGTAATTTAAATGATTATTAGCAAATAGTTCTATTCTTGTGTCAGTTGGCAGCGGGTTGCGGGTTTCTGCTGGTTTGATAATATCAAATGTCCAAGATATTTTTGAGTATGGAGTTAAATCTATCATTGAACCTGTTGTAAGACTACATCCGCCACTCCATTCATTTTGGCTTGGGCCTTGGTAAAACCAATAGCTGGTTCCTGAACATGAGGATTTTCCGTTATAGTAAGTAAATGCGTCTGTTGTTATCCAGTTACTAAATAAATTAGTTGTTATTTTATTATTTTCATAAAGTGTTATACTACAACTTTGAGTATTGCAAGCAATTTTTTCACTTGAATTTGTACAGTTTTGATTGTTGTAATTAGATTTTCTATATACTTGTTTTACTCCTCCACCACATGTCTTACTACATGTTCCATAGGAAGATATATAAGTACTTGTACAACATCCTTGATTATTACATGATTCATACTTATTCTTTTCAGGTATCTTTTTATTGGTGTATTTATCAACTGCTTCATTGGTCTTTAGTCCACCACCACAGCTTACACTACAAGCACCAAATCCATTTGGATAAATAACTTCTGTTCCTTCTTTATAGGTTGTATAACTTGCCTTAGCAGATTCATCTGATATATTAGAAATATTTCCAACAGAATCCTTGTACCAAGCATAAAGTGTTCTACTTTTTCCATCAAGGCTTCCTGATAACATCATGTTTTTACTCGTTTTATAGTTTTCCCAACTGCAACTATTAACATCAGTTGACTCCTGAATACACATTTTACTTACTCCTGAACCTTTTTCATTATCAGTTGCAGATAAGTTTACTTTTACATTTAATGAGTTATATCTATTATCTGTACTTTGTATTGATACTGTTCCACTTGGTGCTATTTTATCTATCTTAACTTGATAATTTATCGTTTCACTTTCATTTCCTACCAAGTCATATGCTTTAAAATAGATATTTCCAACATAGGTATTGGTTAGTGTAAAACTTCCAACTCCACTATTTGAATCAGCATTTAAATCTATCCAATCTTTATTGTTATAAGAATACATAAACTTACTTATTCCTGCACTTGTTCCTGGTCTTTCTAAGTCATATGCTGTATATTCATTATAAACATTTTCCTTTGTATATTGATGATTATAATACTCTCCACTTTGATTGTTTATTCTAACTACATAATCAATCAAAAACTTACCAAAGATACTTACTCCACCTTCTGGCAAGTCACTAGTATTATCGTATATAACATTTCCCTTCTTATCCTTACACATTAAGTAAGCATTATAAGTATAGTTATTATTCTTTTTTCTAGTTGCTTGCATAGTTCCAGTACAATGTATATCTTCTTCTTTTACAAGATTAGTTGTAAGAAGAGACTCATATTTGAAATTATATTTATCATAAGTATCAACAAAACTTTTCTTATAAGTATCGATATAAACATTACTTGCTTTTAAGGCACTACTTATTAAAGCACTTAGTTTTTTATCATTTTCATTATGCATTAATTTTGATACATTTGGTATTGTTATTGCTAGTATTATTCCAATTATTACTAAAACTGTTAATACTTCTATTAAAGTAAAACCCGATTCATAATTATTCTTTTTATTATTTATCTTCATTTTTTTCTCTCCTACTTTATTACATATTAAAGAATCCTTTTTGATACATTTTTTGCTTTATTTTATATTCAAGTTCTTTTCCTGAATATTTTTTCATCAATTGTTTTTTGATTTTTTCATATTCCTTTTCTCTTAAAAGACTATCATCTATTTTAAAATCTATTAAATTGTTATTTATAACATCTAAATTATATCCCAAGTTAATTAATTGTTGTTTTAATTTCAGTTTTAAAGAATTACTACTTTTATTCTTATTTGTTTTACTAATTTTAGATATAATTTTTTTTACTCTTTCATCTTCAAGTTCACTTGTAAATTCTTTTAAAGTAGAATCTATTATTTTATCATCAATCATGTTTTCGATTAAATATTTTTTTATTTTTAATGGACCGTCATAAGACATATTTATCTTATCATGGAGATAACTTGTAGCATATAAAGTATCATCTAAGTATCCTTGTTTTTCTAATAAATTACAAGTAAAGTCGATATCTTCATCAGATATAGCTTTTTTTTCTAAATATTTTCTTATCTCAGTAGTACTTCTAAGTCTTGTTTTAATATATTTTAAACCAATGTTATATGCTTCATATTTATTATTTTCATCTCTTATATTATCAAGTTCTTCTATTGTTAAATCCTTTTTTATTAAAAGATTATACTTTAATATTAAATCTTCGTGAAGTAAAACACTAAATGTATCAAATTGTAGTTTATACATGCCATTTGTTTGCTTTTTAAATTTCTTAATCTCCATAAATAAACTCCTTTTTGATATTAAATTTCTTTTTGTTTTACAGCTTTAAATAACTTGCTCCACATTTTATCTGTTGAATAATTTAAAATACCAATCTTATATATTTTTAAACCATATTTTATTGCAATGTAGATAAAACCAATTAGAATTAATATGGCAATTACAACATCTATTATTCCGATTTCTCCTGATATTAAAAGAGCTGGTGATAGTAAACACGATAGAAAAGGAACATAACTTAATATTTTAATAAAAATAGATCCTTTAAACATTGATTGCATAATAGCTAGATAATAACCAACTATACTTACCAACATTATTGGTGTTTGAATTTGTTGGAAGTCTTCCATATTTACAGTCATGCTAGCAAGAATTCCTGCTACTAGAGAATAAGCAATAAATGATAATATCATAAGTATTATAATAAGTGGAATAACGTAGATTAATTTATCGATGAAACCTGTTGTTTTTAAAGTATCTAAGTAACCACCAATAGTATCTGTAATACTGTTTGGACTTCCTATCTTATTAGCTAAATTAATTCTAATAAATATTCCTATAAAACCGTAGATAAATAATAAGAGTGATTGAATTAGAACAAAAATATTACTTGCTAAAACTTTTGAAAAAAAGTGGACTTTTGGACTTACATTTGAAATAATAACTTCCATACTACGTGTTTGTTTTTCTTCATTTATTTCTGCACCAATCATTTGAATTAGAAAGACAACTAAGATAAAAAATGGAAGAATAATAGTTGGAAATAAGGCATTAGTAAGCATGGACATTTCTTCATTCTCTTCTGTTTTATCTTCATCTAAAATCGTTCTTTCAACATCAATTAAAGAAGTAATTTTATTTAATTCATCTTCATCAATCTCAGTTTTATCTAAAGCTAGTTTCGTCTTTGTTTGTGTTAGGGCCTGTAGTAAAGTATTATAATAAATAGTGTCAATATAATCATTTGAAATAATCTTAGCTTTTAATACTTTTTCTTTGCTTTCTTCTAAAACAATTAGTATTTTATTTGTTTCTTTAAGTTTGTCTTTTTCTAATTCAATACTGTTTTTACTGATTTCAACATTTGTTTTTGCACTAGACTCTAATATATTATTAGTGTTTTCTAAGTTATCTTTAAAGATAGTAGCTGATGATAGATGTGTTTCATCTATAACGACGATATTGATATCATTATTAAATTCTCCTCCAAAGATAGTAATAATTGAATCGATATTTGTTATTAGGATAAGTCCTAAAAAAATAAATATATTAGCTATTAGAAACCATTTTGTCTTAATTTTCTTTTTTAAACTAATGTTTGTTAAATACCAAAATTTATTTCTCATAACAGATACCTACCTTATCTATAAATATTTCATTTAAACTTGCTTCTTCAACAACAAACTTAGTAATATTTTTTCCTTTTGATACTATGTTAAAAACCTCGTCTAAACAATCATCATTTTCTATTTTCACTATATATTGATTGGCATTTTCTTTTATATCAATTACGCCTTTTATTTTTTTTACTTTCTCTTTATCAAATTCTCCTTGAATAAAAATGTTTTGCTTTTGGTATTTTTTCTTTATATCTTTTAAATTACCTTCTAAAACGACTTTTCCTTTTACTAAAATAACTAACTTCTCACAGAACTGTTCAATATGTTCCATTTGATGAGATGAAAAGATGATTGAACAACCTGTGTTTTTCATTTCCATTATAACATCTTTAAACATTTTAACATTAATAGGATCTAGTCCTGTAAATGGCTCATCAAGAATAAGAAGGACTGGATCATTTAAAATAGCTGAAATAAATTGGACTTTTTGCTGATTTCCTTTAGAAAGTTCCTTTATTTTTCTATTTTCATACTCACTTATTTTAAAACGTTTTAACCAATAAGTAATTTTTTCCTCAAGCTTTTCATTACTCATTCCCTTTAAAATGCCATAAAAAGTTAATTGTTCTTTAACAGTCATTTTTGTAAGTAGACTTCTTTCTTCTGTTACAAATCCTATTTTATCAGTTACTTTATAATCAATTTTTTCTCCATTAAGAGTAACTGTACCACTATTTGCATCAAGTAATCCCATGATAATTCTAAAAGTTGTTGTCTTTCCTGCCCCATTTTCTCCTAAAAGACCAAATATACATCCATCATTAACTTCAAATGATAGATTTGAAACAGCTAAAGTATCTTTATAATATTTTGTTATATTTGAAACGCTTAACATAAAATTTCTCCTTATACTAAATAATATATAACTGTAAATAGTAAACAACTAATTACAATTGATAAAAAATTTACCATACTATTTCCAATGTATTTAAAACCACTTGACTTTTTATATCTATCTTTATCATCAAAGTCAAGGGTCTCTACTATTTGTTTTGTTTTTAAATCAAAATATTTGATTTGTAAAAATTCTCCCATAATACTATCAATTAGTGATGATATAGATGCAAAGATTGATATAGTTATAAAGTAATAAAATTGATTGTTTTGAAAAATGATAAAGCTAAATAGCCCCATTAAGATGGATGCTATTAGTGAACCAATTATTCCTTTATATGTTACTCCCCCACTTGAACCTTTTTTTACTTCCTTTCTAGAAATTATATATTTTACTTTTTCGTTTGATGTTTTACCAAACTCTCCACCAAAAGTATCACTGCAAGAAGATGCTAATCCTAATAAAAAGATGGCCTTATATAAAATATTTTGATTAAAATAATATAAAATAGCTGCTAAAAAGGGAATTATTCCGTTAAAGATTACTTGTTTTAGGCCTCTTTCTTCATTTTTTAAATCTCTCTTTTTACTTATTTTGAAAATAATAGCAGTAGAATTTGAAATCAATAAATACGAAAGAAGAGCAATATATGAAGATATTCCTAAAATATAATGTACTGTTGTTCCAAGAATAATGGCACCTACTGCTCCTTTTATATCTAACACTTTAAAACTAATAGCAAAAAGAGCAATCATTAAGTTAATACTAAGTGAAATACTAAAACTTAAAAAAGTAGGATTTTTAGTTAGGAAATATATAATTATAGGAAGTATAATTGGAAGAATTAAATTGTCAAATCCCTTATTAAATAATACTTCTAAAATACAAGAATAACTTGCTATAATAAAAGAATATATAAAAATACTTTCATAATTATTTAAGAATAAAACAAAGTATGAAATTAAATACGAAACGATAAAGACAATAAGACTTCCTTCTAGTGTTTTGTTATTTTTAAATGTTCTTTTACTTATTTTTGGACCAATTAATCCAGCAAGACCATCAGCATATCCAAGAATTAAAGTTGTTAAGATACCAATATAAAGATATTTTTTGGTAATAAATAGACAAAATGTTAATATAAATAATGATAATGCATAAAAAACGGTTCCTAAACCCTCTTTTTTATCTATTTCAATAGCAGTTATTGTCTTATTTTTATATGAATAATAGTTAATAAAAATAAAAAGTAAAGGTAGTATTGATGCATATAAATAGTTATCAAAAAATATACAGGCAATTAAAAAAGTATTACTTAAGCCGATATGGATAAGTTTTCGTGATTCATAATTAGTTAGCTTTTTACTTTTTAGAAAACTAGTAATCAAAGTTATAATAAAGAAGATATAAAGGATTTCTACTAATAAACCAATATAATTCATATCTTATTCCTCCTATTATAGTATACCATTATTTATTTAATATTTCCTCATTATTCTTCGTATTTCTTTATAAGATTTAAAATTTTCTTCTACAATACTCCAAAATTTACTAGAATGATTAGCTTCAACTAAATGAGATAATTCGTGAATTGCTACATACTCTAAACATAAAATATCTTTTTTCATTAATTCTAGATTAAGAGTAATAACATGTGTTTTAGTATTGCAAACACCCCATCTGCTAGTCATTTTTCTAATTCTTAAGGTTGGTCGTGGGATATTTCTAGTAAAGTTGTCATAACAAGAATATAGGCAATTACTAAAAACTTCTTCTGCCTCTTTTTTATACCACTTATCAATATCTGCTGTTTTTCCAACAAAAACTTTGTCTTTTCCTAAGCTAATATTATTTCCATTTGTATAAACAACATCATACTCTTTTCCTAAGTAAAAAAATTTTGTTTTTAAATCGTTTTTAAAAAGTTGTTTATTGTACATATTAACAATAGAGTTATAATTATCTTCAATCATTTTTGAAATAGTACTATCTTTTGTAAAATACGAGGTTGTAACATAAAGATTTAAATCTTCTTTTATTCTAAAATATGTATTTTTATTTGATTTTTTCTTTGTAATTATAACATCGTGTTTTATATTATCAATCACTATTTTCATATTACCACCAATATAATTGTATAATTTTTTTTTAAATATTGCTAGTTAAATGTATAAATATTTAAATTATCTAACAAAATATTACTAGAAAGGAATGAGTTAATATGGATTTAGATATCAGAAGACATATAATTAATAATTTTAAAGGAGATAATATTGAGACTCTTCGTAGTGCAATCGATGAAAGTATAAAAGAAAATGATGAAATTACTTTACCAGGAATGGGAGTATTTCTTGAAATAATTTGGAGTGATGCAACTGATGAAATGAAAGATGAAATGTTAAAAATAATAGAATCAAGAATCAAGCTTGAAAACACTTTAGAAAAGGATAATGCAAGTAGTAATCAGTCGGAAAATGATGATAATAATTAATTATACAAAATAAAAAAACAATAGACGATTATTGTTTTTCTTTTTTACCTATATATTTATATGACTCCATTACAATTATAATAGGAAGAGCTAGTAAAAAGATTATAACTAAATGTTTTAAAGGGATACTTGATGTCGATAGTAGTTTGTTTAAACTGTCAACTTCCATAATAATTATTTGTAAAAGAATTGTTACTGTTATACTTACAAATAGGAAGGGATTATTAATTTTTGTTTTAAAGATTGATTTATCCTCACTTCGGCAATTAAAGACATGTAAGTTTTGAATGAAAACCATAAGAGTCATTACATAGCCTCTAGCAATTGATATATCAAAGTTAAATACCTTTAGTAAGATAAACCAAAATATAAAAACAAGTAATCCCATTGTTAAACCTGATACTAAAACTTCTTTTATTAGTGTTTTATCAAATAGAGGTTCTTTAGTATTTCTAGGCTTTTTGGTCATTACATATTTGTCATTTTTTTCAAAGGATAAAGCCATATCTTGAAAACCGTCTGTAACAATATTAATCCATAATAACTGAATAGCTACTAAAGGAAGAGGTAAATCAAAGATAATTGAAAGGGTAAAAAACAATACTTCTGCAAAGCCACTAGATATTAAAAAGTATGCTACCTTTCTAATATTACTATAAGCTCCCCTTCCTTCTTCAATTCCTTTAACAATTGAGAGAAAATTATCATCTGTAATAATCATTGTTGCAGTTTCTTTACTGACATCTGTTCCACTTCCCATTGCAACACCAAGATTAGCTGTTTTGATTGCTGGAGCATCATTTACTCCATCACCTGTTACTGCAATAAATTCATTTTTTCTTTTTAGGGAATTTACAATTTCTAATTTTTGGATTGGAGTAACTCTAGCAAAAACTTTTTTATCTTTAATAAAATTATCAAATTCTTTTTCATCTTTGCTATCTAAGTATGTAGCTAATTCTTTACCTGTTGTTATTTCTTTGTCATTATTAGCTATATTTAATTCTTTTGCAATTGATAGAGCTGTTAAAGGATGATCACCTGTTATCATTAAAACATCAATTCCTGCTGTATGGCACTTTTTGATAGCATGTTTTACTTCTTTTCTTACTGGATCAATGAATGAGACTAATCCCATAAATGTCATGCTAGGAATATCTTTTTCATCATAAAAATCTTTCTCTTTAAAATTATTAGTAACACCCTTAGCTATAGCAATAACTCGGTAACCGTCTTTGGCTAATTGTTCATTTTGATTAAGTAATAGGTCTTTATCTATTTTTTTTACTTCTTTAGAGTCTTGCATTTTATCACAGAAAGTTAATACTTTTTCTAGTGAGCCTTTTATAGTACAATTTATAGTATCACTTTCTTTATAAAAAACTGCTGAGTAGCCCTTTTCTGATTCATAAGGAATTGATACTAAATTAGATTTTTCTTTAGTTACACCAACCTTTTTACTGAGAGCTAAGAATGCTATATCAATTGTATCTCCAAAAAAATTCCAATTTTTTCCTTGTTTTTCTAGTGTTGCTTCATTGTTAATCATTCCAAGATAGGCAATTTCTTTTAATGTTTTATATGATGCTTTTTCATATGCAACAATTTTACCTTTATCATTATAGCCTGTTCCTGTTATTTCAAAAATATCACCGTTTGGAAGAAGTACTTTTTTGGCAGTTTGTTCATTTACTGTTAAAGTTCCTGTTTTATCACTAGCTATTACGGTACAGCTTCCTAGGCTTTCTACAGCATTTAATTTTTTGACAATAACATTTTTCTTAGACATTCTATTTGATGCTATAGTTAAGGCCAAAGTTAAAGCAAGTGGTAGCCCTTCTGGCATAGCTGATACTCCTAAGGCTACAACGGATAAAAATATTTCTTCAAATTTCATGCCTTTTATTAGCATGATTAAAGTTAAAATAACCGAAATAGCTAAAATAATTAGAGTAATTTGATGAGAAAATTTTTCCATTCTAATGACAAGTGGTGATTTTTCCTCTTTTGTTTCAATTACTTTTGTTGCAATATGACCTATTTCAGTATCTGTTTTAATTGCCGTTACAACTCCAATTGCCCTTCCTGTTATAACACTACAACCTGCATAAGCCATGTTTTTGGTATCACTAATAGAAAATGCTTCTTTAATTGGTAAATGATTCTTAACTACAGAAACACTTTCTCCTGTTAAAACAGATTCATCAACTGTAAAATTGGTTGTTTGTAAAAGTCTTATATCTGCAACTATCTTATCTCCTGACTCCATCAGAATAATATCACCAATAGTTACTTCTTCACTGTTTATTAATGTTTCCTTTTTATCTCTTAAAACTTTTGTCTTTACTTTAATTAATTTTTTTAAAGAATCGGCACTTTTTCCAGCTTTCCATTCTTGAAAAGTACCTAAAATGGCATCTATAAAAATAATAAAAATAATTACTATTGCATCAATAACTTCATCAACAATAAATGAAAAGATACATGCTAGTATCATGACCCAAATTATTGGATCTTTAAATTGAGAAAAGAAAATTTCTATAGCATTTTTCTTTTTCTCTTTTGGCAATAAATTTTTACCATATATTTTTAATCTTTTTAAGGCTTCCTCTGTAGTTAAACCTGAAATATTTGAGTTAACCTTATCTAGGACCTCTTTTTCTTCCATTTGATAAAATTTATTGTTATCCATTGTCTTTCCTACTTTCTATAATATTCTTCAATTACTTTTATAATGCGGTCATATTCATCGAGCAATTTTTGAAAGTTTTCATTTACATAGTGGCTGTCATTTTCTTTGGCTTTTATTTCATGTTCAAAGCAAATACTTGCTAAAGTGTCAATTCCTAAGTATTTACTGTCACTTTTTATACTGTGTGCTAATATACTATAGTTTTCAAAATTTTGTGTTTCAATAAATTTAATTAGTTCTTCTCTTCTTTTGTTTGATAAAGAATAAAATTCTTCTAATGTTTCAAAGAATAAGTCATTATCCCCTAGAATTTCGATTCCATGAGATATATTTATTCCATTTTTTATTAAATAGTCTGTTTTGTTTGAAGATGAATTTGAGACATTATTAGTTTCATTATTTTGATGGTTTTTATAATCAAGTGTTTCTTCATTAGTATTTTTATTGTTTTTCTTAGTTAGATATGTACTTAATATTCTAACTAATTCCAATTTATCAATTGGTTTTGATAGATAATCATTAAAACCTTCTTTTATGTATGAATCTTTCATTCCTTCTATAGCATTAGCTGTTAAAGCAATTACTGGAATATTAAAATTTTTATCTTCTTTTAGCTTGTGTAATGTTTCTGTTCCACTCATGTGGGGCATCATGTCATCCATAAAAATCAAATCATAGTTTTCTTTGTTAGTGATAATCTTTTCAAGACAACTACTACCGCTTTCAACAAGAGTTGATTCTATGTTAAAACTTGTTAGAATTCTGTTTGCTAGTTTTAAGTTTATTTTATTATCATCGACTACTAGTATTTTTGTATTACTAAAATCTAGAGCTTGTAATTGCTTTGTTTCACTTAAATAGTCGTCTTTGTCATTTGGACAGTTATAACTTTTTATTATTTGATTTATATATATGGTAAATTTAGAACCTTCTTGAAACTTACTTTGAACAACAATTTTACCTCCTAACATTTCAACTAGTTTTTTGGTTATTGCAAGTCCTAATCCGGTGCCCTCAATTGTTGTATTTCTTTCTTCATCAAGTCGTTCAAATTTAGTAAATAATTTATCTATTTTCTCTGGTTTTATTCCTCTTCCAGTATCTTCAATACTGATAATTAATGTTGATTGTTCTTGTTTATTTATGCATGATACAGTGAAATCAATGTATCCCTTATCTGTATATTTAATAGCATTTGTCAAAATATTAGTAATTATTTGTTTTATTTTTTGAATGTCCCCGTATAAAACTGCTGGCAAATCGTTACAAAATGATGTTCTTAATTCAATTGGCTTTTCTCCAATTCTAGTTGCTGATAGTTTAGCAAGATTAGATAGTTCTTTTTTTATATTATACTCTTTATTTATTATTTCCATTTTATTAGCTTCTATTTTAGAAATATCTAAAACACTATTAACAATTTCAAGTAAATTTTGAGAGGCCATTATAATATCCTTGGCATCATTTTTTGCTGCGTCTAATGTTTCTTCTTGTAAAATACACTCACTAAAACCGACAACAGCATTAAGTGGTGTTCTTATTTCATGAGACATGTTTGATAAAAATTCTGATTTAGCATGATTGGCTTTTTCGGCATGTTCCTTTGCTAAATTTAATTCTCCTATTAATTTTACATCTGGATTTTCTATAGTAAAATACATAAATATTACGACAAAGTTTAAAAGTGCTGTTACTAATAATAATTCAGGATTAGACATTTGAATTGATATTATTGGGATTGATAAAATAATAAATGATATGATAGGTAGAAGACTTTTTTTATTAATTCTATTAATATTAAATATTATATATATTATCCAAGTTAATATAGTTAATCCAGCTGATATATATAGGAATGTGGTATTTGGTCCATAAGCATAAATGACTTTTCCGTCTCTATAAAAATAAAATGGTAAAATAATATTAATTATAATAAAAATTATATATATTATTGTTACTATATTTATAATTTTTTTGTTTTTATTAGCTTCCATCATAGGATTTTCTTTTTTCATTGCTTTCTTTTTGGGTGTTCTTTTTAAAAGAAAGATATATAGAGTTATTAAATAGCATATAGTAAGAAGATAAGAATAATATGCTTTTAAGATAAAGAAGCGAAAATAGTGATTATCAGGTAAACTTAGACTAGCCCAAATACCAAGTAAATCAAAAACTACTCCAATTATTGATGCTAAAAGTAAATATTTATAGATTTTGTTTTCGATAGTATCAATTCTTTGTTTGCTTAAATAAACAATTGTTATTAAAACAATATAAAACAGGCTTCCTACTAATAATAATACACTAGCATGCATTTAATATCACTTCCTCGTATTATATATATAATACCATAATTTTTTTAAATATAAAATATTAATTATATCGAAATTTAATTTTGTCCTAAGATTTTTTCTAATGCGTTAGCTTTTTATTTTTTTCTAAAAAATTAAAAAAACAGTTTCTTATTTATTTCGAAACTGTTTTACTAATTTTTTTACTTCTTTATTTTTTTCTTCTTTATCGGTTATTGTTTCATTTATCTTTCTCATTTGTTCAATTAAGCTATTTGATTCTTCAATTTGACTATCTACTACTTGATTCCACATAAGAGATATTTCTTTTATATCCTTATTTCTAGTATTTATAGGAAAGCCATAATTTACAATTGCTTTATTTTCTACATCTAAGTTATCTGGCACCCATACAATAGAAAATGGTTGGATAAATCCATCTTCTGCTTTTACTAATCTAAATATTCTGTTTGATTTTAGTGGAAGTATGTTTTGCTTATCTGGCTCTCTATTTAATGTTCCTTCTGGGAATAAGCCTACTGCTCCATCCCACTTTAGCATCTGCCCTAGCATTTCAATACTTTTTAGATTAATATTCATATAATTTTCATCTGTTTTTCTAGCAATTGGTACGGCTCCAACAGACGTTATAAAAGCTGCTGACAAATAACATGGTATTGGATGTTTACCCTCACTAAATAAGTTTTCTTTTCCTTGAAACATTCTAAGTAAGGCTCCCCAATGTAGTTTTCTATTTTGTGTTGTTGTAACTAAAGCTGGATCAAGCTTATTTCGGTGGCTTCCAACAAAAGCAACTGAACCAGTTTTTAAAATATTTTCATTTCCCTTAACTATTGGTTTAATTTTACTATTTAAAATTGGTGTTCCTATTAATTTTACTAAACTGTAATTTGCTTCTGTTAAAATTTTTCTTAGATATAAAGGATTAATAATTTTGATGTCTGATAATGTTTTAGCTTTTTTATTATTTTTTTCATCTTTTTTTTCATTATTAGCCATATCTAATAATTTTCTTTCAAATTCATGAAGATCAAAATCGTTTATTCTTGTTACGTTTTCATTTAACTTAGAATTTATGTTATGAGAGTTTGAGATACAATAAATATTAGATTTTGATGTTATGGCATTGATAGTATCAGTTTGATCTTCAAATACAAAATCGGGACTCATGGCATTTATGTAGTCAATTTTCTCTTGCTTAGATTTTACAAGTTTTAGTGAATCATAGCTTATATTTCCGTTAGCTAATTGTATTTTTGTTAAAAGTGGAACAATTTGTAACCTTATGAAATCTTTTATAAATGATGAATTTTCACTAGATTTTTTTCCTCTTGTTGAGACAAACTGGATATAGTAATCGTTTAATTTTAAAAAATCAATTAATTCTTTAACTCCTGGCTTTATTGGCATCATACAATATTTTATAAAATTTTGATTCCAAAAATCTTGATTTATTTTATCACTTTTTTTGATGGCTTCCTCTTCTGTTAGACCATTTTCTATAAAATATTCCTTTAAGGCAAAAACTTCTTTTAAGTCATATCCCTCTTTATTTATAATGTCTCTTTCTATTTTATATTTTTTCTTTAGAAATGATGGTGCATTTTCAATCATAAATCTTGTTTCTTCTACAATGCTATCATCAATATCAAATATTGCTATTTTCATGTTTACTCCCCCTTAAATATATTCGTTGCTATTATACTACTAAAATTTCATTAAGTCAACATTTTTGTTTACTGTGTGTAATCATCTTGAGATAATTAATATTGACATATATGTAATATTTTGATATAATATCGAGCTATAAAAGAGGGGAATAAATGTTTTATGAAAGTAAATGATGCTCTTATTAATCACTATCGTAGTAAGATGATTCCAACACATGAACTAAAAAAATTAGTTTCAATTAATGAAGCTTATTTAAGGGAAAAACCTACTTGGTATGAGATTAATGATAAACTACAGTATTTTAAAATAAGGAATGATTTTAGATTATTTACTGAATTATTCTATAGCAAATTGGCAGAGAGTTTTATGCAGTTACAATCACTAAAATATAATATTAGTAGTGTACGTACTATAATTCCTACTGTTCAAAAAAAATAAGGAAGAAGTAAAATGTGGGCCTTTGTCTGAAAATTTTCAGGATTTATCATATAATCATTATTTGGTAAGTGAATTAATGCAAGCTGAAATTTCTGATTTTGTAAGGTATGGTGGATACAGTTTAGAAGGGTTATTAAAATTTTTTAAAGATTATCTTAGTAATGATGATTATAAAGTAAATGAACTTTTCTTGATAAAACTATTTATTCTTGATGGCTTTACTTATCAAGTTGATAGGAATCCTAATAATATAGCTTTCCAGATTCCAAAAATTGCTAATACATCTTATAAAGATAGACTTCATATAGAAAAGTTAAGAAAGAATGATGAGGCTATAAAAAGTGGTGCACTGGAGTATAATCAGGATACTGGAACATATCTTATTAAGGGATTTTCTCCTAATGTTATATTCGATAATGAAAGAATATTAGGAGTAGATCATAAGGATGTTCTTAATTACAATGCTGATAATTGTTGGATTCCAGAATTTCCTTATTCTATCGATTTAGAATTTAATAAAAATGATATTGAGAAAGCTAATAAAGTAAAAAAAGAAGAATTTGATGGTGTTGATCCTAATTTATGCTCATTATATATGAATCATTATGAACTATGTAAACCATATTTTGAAAGGGGTTGCTTATGACGATTCTTATCGTAAAATTTTAGAAGATTTTAAAGATAATAATAGTCCTGTTATTCTTTCTGATAATGATATTGAATACGTTACAAATGTCTTAAAGAGTCAGCAAAAAGAATTTCAAAAAGTTATTTCTTTATAATATTTTTAATTATATGTCCTATATTTAATTTAGGACATTTTCTTATGTTTTTATGTAATAACATAAAAAAGCCATAAATGACTTTTTTAATCTATCCTAATTGCTAATTTTAAAATTTTTATAATTAAAAATATATGTCTTTTATTTACTAATACTTTCTAGTTTTCTAGTCATATTAGCTATTTTTTTATCAATAATTTCATCCTCTACTTCACTATATAAAGCATATTTGTTTCTTATGATAAGCTCTTTTAAATCTCTTGTAATTTCTAATTGTTCTTCTAGTAAATCAAAGTATTCTTCATATAGATAGTTGCTTTTAACCATAGATAATTCCTCGATATAAGTTTTACATATTTCTTTAGACATGTTGTAAGCATTAAGTAAGATATCTTCTTTGGAAAATGTCAATTCATTCATCAAATAATTCACCACCATTGATACAAGTATTTAAGATTTTGATAAAGGTCGTTAAGTGCCTATATAGACAATTTAAAAGTTCATTTAAAAGTTCAATTATAATTTCATCAGTTGTATAATCTAAATAAAGTGAAAGATTTTTATAATTTAAATAAACTTTATCAAAGCTTTGACTCATACTATTAACTTCTTCTTTAGTAATGCTATAATCCATATTATCAAATCCTTTCATATTTATAATGTGTAAAAGGTATTTGTTCTAAACATAAGAAAACTAATAAATATATATTAAATTTATATATTTATTAGTTGGTTTAACCTTAACTATAAAAAGCACTAAAAATTTTTGTTGATTATTTTGGTATAAACTACTTCTACAGATTAGTTTATTTAAAAATACACTAGTGTTATCATATACAAATAGAAGTATTAAAAAACGGCCTTGCTTCCTAAAATTTTCCGTTCCATGAAGTACCTGTTGGTTTATTAGCTGGGCAAGTACTAAACATCATATTAACATCAGCATTATTACATACAAAGTTAGTGCCATATATAATTTTCAATAATTTTTTACAATAATAAAACATAGGATTCATATTTATTACACTACTTGCATCAAAGCTACTTACATCTAAGTTTGTTAAACTGCTACAATTTAAAAACATACTTCCTATATTTGTTACACTACTCGTATTAAAGTTACTTACATCTAGGCTGGTTAGGCTACTACAGTTTGCAAATATACTAGACATACTTGTTACTTGAATGGTATTAAAATTACTTACATTAAGACTAGTTAAACTACTACAATTGTAAAACATAGCTGCCATATTTGTTACATTTTTTGTATTAAAGTTACTTACATCTAAGCTGGTTAAGCCACTACATCCATTAAACATCTTTCCCATGTCTATTACTTGAGTTGTATTAAAGTTACTGATATCTAAACTAGTTAATCCTCGACAATTATAAAACATCTGATACATGTTTGTTACCTTTTTTGTATCAAAGTTACTTAAATCAAGACTGGTTAATACACTACATCCACTAAACATACCTGACATATCTATTGTATTTATTGTACTAAAATTACTTATATCAAGACCTGCTAGGCTACTGCATCCACTAAACATATTTGACATATTTGTTACCTTACTTGTATCAAAGTTACTTAAATCAAGACTGGTTAATACACTACATTCACTAAACATAGAAAACATATTATTGGCTCGACTTGTATCAAAATACTCCAAACCTTCAATACTAGCTAATTTTAAAAATCCAGAAAACAAATATGAACTATCTTCATTTGCTATAACTCTACCATTTCCTTGGATATAGGCTGTATAAGCATTTCCCAGATAATTTGGTACGACGTGGGCCATAACTGTATTATCACTAGTCTCTGAAATATCAAAACTTTCACTTGCTCCTAGTATATCATGAATATTATTTTGAAAAATAACTCTTGTAATAGTTGTCTTATATTTCCATATTCCTGTATTTTCTTTATCTGTTACTTTCTTTATAATCGATTCCTTTGCAATTTTCATATGATTTATACTTTCTTGATTTACTGAGGTATTCCACAAAGCATAACTATTTTTTGTTAGTATAAAAGATATAACAGATATTATTCCAACTAATGCTAAAAATATAAAAATAATATTTCTTTCTTATTATCATTTAGCATGAGACATTGTTTAATCTTTTCCATAAAAATTACCTCTTATTGCTAATTTAACTTTTTTATTTTATCATTTAATTTATTAATTTTTTTACTTTTTCTAGAATTGTTGGAATCTTTTAATTTTACTATTTTTTTCTCTATTTTATTTTTCGCTAAATTGCTTTTATACTTCTTTTTTTCAATATTAAAAATCGAAATAAAATTATTAATTACATTTAAAATACTATCTCCGCTTGGTAATAATATTTTAATTTTAGAAAAAGAATTGAAGAGCCTTTTAATATAGTAATTATTGTTTCTTAAAAAGTTTTCTACTTCACTATCTATAATTGAGGTAGAGTCTCCTTTTAAATTCTTAAATCTAAGTCTCAATCTAATCATAATTGTAAATGATAAGATATAATCAATGATAAATATTACAAGAAGTAATAAACTTAGTATTGTCAAAATATCTTTATCTATTTTAGTAACTATATTATATAATGCTGGGTGAATAACATACATTAAAAGAAATCCTAGAATACCAAAGCCTAAAATAACTATTAAGCAGATTCTTCCTTCTATATTAAATGGTAAATTAGAATAATCCCACCATCTTACGTTAAATATTTTCTCCATTATAAAACTTGTTAAGTATTCAAAAAAAGCAGTTGATGTCATGATAAAAATAAAAAGTGCTAATGGATCATTTATGTATTTATTTAAAATTAATATCATAAAAAGTGCACAACAACCATAAATAGGACAATATGGTCCTAGAAGAAAGCCTCTATTAAAACAAAGTTTTTTCTGATCAAATGTACTATAAAGACATTCTACTAACCACCCTAAAACAGAGTAAATAAAAAAGAAAAAGAAGTAAAATAAAATTTCTTTCATCATTTACTACCTCCTTCTTTAACTTTACCTTTTTTGCTATTTTAATATATTTGTTTTTTTAGTTTTTATTACAACTCTTAATCCTGTTATACTATCTGCATTTATAGTTGTAAGAATATTGTCATTAACTGCATATAAATCATTTATTGCTGGTGTTTTTGTATAAAAGTTTGTATTATAAAGCCAAGATTTATTTTCTTCATTACTATTTATTATATTATCGATATCATCTTTAGTAATCAAATCAACTTCTAAGTCACTAGCATCTCCACCATTATTTACAATACTATCTTTAATTGTAGAATAAAGGGTATTTTTTATGTAATAAGCTACGTTAGTAGATGATGTTTGATCATAGGCATTAGAATTAGTTGTATCAAAGGCAAGATCAATACTATTTATATCATCAAATAGGTATACAAAATCATCTTTAGATGATGAATCTTTTATGACATGATAACTTTTACCATTAAGTAAGGCTATTTTGTCTCCTAGTTTGTATTCTTTTTCCAACTTTAAAGTAGATGGAGTTATAATACTATCATTTACATAAGCATTTATTTTAACACTAAATGACATATTGTTATATTTTGCTTCTCCAGTTAAAGAATCAGACTCAGGAGAAATATCTATTTCATCATTTAGCCACATACGTAATCGAAACATCTTTTCATAATTATTAGTATTTTCTTCGATAAGACCATTATAAATAGTTCTTTCCTCACTGTCTTTTTGATAATTTGATATTTTTAAATCAGCATAGGTATTTACCCTATCGATTTTATCATTATAAGTTGTTGCAATTGGTAATTCATCATTTCCATTATACTCAGTTAAATATAATTTTACATAATCATTTGGTAGACTATTTTCTCCACTTACCTTTTTAGCTGTTAATTCATAACTTATTTCTGATGATCCACTAGTTGTACCTGTTATTGAAAACTCAAAAACGTTATGTGAGCCAAACTGTTTTTTTCCATCCTTATCACTTATTGGTAAGGCATTAGTAATTGAAATACCATTACCACTATTTTCGTGTTCAGTATATAGAAAACTTATATTTCCTGTTTTTAAAATATTATCAGTTTTTCCTCTACCAATATAAGTAAATATGGCATATGTTGTTCCTGTTGTAACTACAATAAGTAATGCTAGTGCTACTATTATTAGTAATGTTCTTTTTTCATTTTTTTTCATTGATATTACCTCTATTCTATATATTATTATAATATCGTTTTCTAAAGTATTTGTCAAACTAGAATTTTTCTTTTAAGACGATATTTACTGTTGTGTTTTCATCTATTTTTGTATTTTCTTCTACACTTTGACTTACGACATATCCAACATCTTCAATTGTTGATTTAATTTTTAATAAATCTAATAAAGCCTTAGCATCCTTATATGAATATCCAATTAAATTTGGCATCAATATTTCTTTATCATTTGTAAGTAGAAAGACTTTATCATTTTTACTAACAACACTTCCCTTTTCGGGATATTGTTTGATTATTTTGTCACCATTTCCAATGATTACTGGTTCTATTTCATTATTATTTAAAATACTTTTTATTTTTTCACAATTTTTATTGTAATAAGAAGAGAGTGTGTACGTTTTTAAAACTTCATTTTCATTACTTGCCTCATCATAAATATTTAAATATTTACTTACATTTTTGACAACATCTGTTATGACATACGATAATGGTGTAGCACTTTGATACTCTGGACGTTTTAATGTAGCATAGATTATTACCTTTGGATTATCTTTTGGAAACATTCCAGCAAAGCCTCTTATTATGTCGTCTCTTCCTTTTAAATATCCTGTTCCATTAGTACTTGAAATTTGAGCAGTTCCCGTTTTAGCAATTAAACCATAACCTTCCATATTATAAGATGTTCCAGTACCCTCAGTTACTACATCTTCCATTAATTCTTTCATTTTATCAGTTGTTGATTTTTTGGCAACTCTTCCAAGTTCCTTTTTTTTATTTTCTAAAACAACATTTCCTTTGGCATCAACTATTTTTTCTACTATGTATGGTTTTAATAATATTCCATCATTAGCAATTGATGTTAAGGCTTGAATATTTTGAATAGATGTTGTTAAAATACCTTGTCCAAAACCAGCATTAAATACTTCTGTTTCATATTTAAAATCGAGTTTCCCAGAGGTTTCTCTAGCTAACTGTATACCTGTTTTAGAGCCAAATCCTAGTTTTTTATAATATTCTTTTAGGTAAGTTCCATCCATATAATTTTTTATTAGATGAACAACTCCAGTATTACTAGATAAAGCAAAACCTCTATCATAAGTTATTTCACCCCATCCCTTACGATACCAATCACCTATTTCTGTTTTATCAGTCGTTTGATAAATACCTGACATAAAAGTTTCATTTCCCTGATATTTTCCCTTTTCCATTGCCGCCATATAAGAATATATTTTCATTGTACTTCCAGGTTCTATGGCAGTTGAGATATTTGGATCTAGATAATCTTTGATATTTCTTTTATTAGGATCAAAGGAAGTAGAAGATGATATACCTAATATTTTTCCTGTTTTTGCTTCTGCTACTACAATGTTTAATTCTTCAAAATTATATTTTGATTTAACAGTTTCCAAGGCTTGTTCAATAAAGAATTGGACATTAGTATCAATTGTTAAATAGATATCTTTACCATCGATAGCCTCTTCTATCTCTTCTTTAGTATTAGCAATTTTGTATCCCTGCAAATCCTTTTGATATAATTTATAACCATCTCGTCCAGTTAATTCGTCATTATATAATGATTCTAGTCCCATCTTGCCAATTATTTTTCCATCCTGATCTTGAACAGCAAAACCTAGGGTATATGATAAAAAGTCCCCTTTAGGATAGTATCTTGATTGACTTTCAATAAAATCAATTCCCGGTAAATTTAGGGCTTCTATTTCTTCTTTAACTAGTTCTGTTAAATTTTTTCCTTTATTTCCAAAATATGTTTGATAACTATTTTTTTTATCTAGTAAATTATAAACATAATCATAGTCGGCTTTAATTACTTCAGAAAGCTTTTGTGCTGTAAGTTCTTTATCAACGACATAATTTCCTTCTCCTCTTGATTCTTTTAAATAAGCTATTAAAGTATATGAATAAATATTTTGAGCTAAAGCTTCTCCTTTACAATCATAAATTGTTGCTCTTTTTGCTCTAATTGTTTCTTTCTTTGTTGTTCTATTACTAGCAAATTCGTTTAGATTTATACCATCTATTTCCTTTTTAAGAGCAAGCTCACCAGCTCTTAAAAAAAGGGCACTTAAAAAAAGAGCAATAAAAATAAATAGCCAATTAGGTATTTTTACTTCATTGTTTAGTTTTTTAACATTTTTTTTATTGTTTTTAGCCACTAATCATCATATCCTTTAAATAAATTATAACAAAAAATAGTGGCTAATTTCCACTATATTTATAAAAATTTAATGTTCTATATGTAAAGAATTATTTTTGAACATTTTTGATGTTATTATTGTTATATGTCAAACCTTGTTCTTTGGCTACTTCTTGAATTTTTTCTAATGATGCTAGTTCATCTATTTTCATTGACAAACTTTCATTTTGCTTTTCCTGTTTCTCAATATTTTTTTTAACCTTTTCCACTTCGAAATTTATTTGTGATAAAGTAGCTTGTGAAAAAATTACTGCTAGTGGTGTTATAAGGCATAAAATAATTGTGAAAACATATAAAAGGCGTTCAAATTTAGACATTTTAAGTCTTGTTTTTACTTTTCTCATCACCACATCACCATTCTTTCTATTTTATTCTTTCTAATATTCTAAGTTTAGCAGAACGACTTCTGTTATTCTGTTCTAATTCTTCTTTACTTGCAACTATTGCTTTATTTACAACTAATTTATAGTCTGGTAAATAAGAATCTGGAATATTTGGTAAACCTTTTACCATCTTGTCGATATTAGATACTTCTTTAAAAATGTTTTTAACAATTCTATCCTCTAAAGAGTGAAATGTTATAACACAGATTCTTCCTTGAACATCTAAAAGTGATAAAGCATCTCTTATAGAGTCTTCTAGGATATCTAGTTCATGGTTTACTTCTATTCTAATTGCTTGAAAAATCTTTCTTGCTGGATGTTTTTCTCTTCTTACTTTTTCAGGAACGGAGTTTCTAATTATTTCTACTAACTCTAAAGTTGTTTCTATTTTTTTTGTTTGTCTTTTTTTAACGATATTTTTAGCAATGTTTTTTGCAAATTTTTCCTCTCCATATTTAAAGAAAATATTACTAAGTTCATCAGCGGAATACTCATTTACTACATTATAAGCAGAAAAATTACTATCTAAATCCATTCTCATATCTAATTTAGCATCTTGATGGTAGCTAAACCCCCTATAGGAATCATCTAATTGAGCGGATGATACTCCTAAATCAAATAATATACCATCAACTTTTTCAATATTTCTTTTAGCTAATTCATCTTTTAAGTATTTAAAATTACTTTTTATAATAGTAAAATTACTTCCGATTTCTTTTAATCTTTTTTGAGATGAATCAATAGCTTCTCGGTCCTGATCGAAGGCGAAAAGTCTTCCCTTTTTTATTCTTTTTAATATTTCACTTGAATGTCCTCCATATCCTAGAGTACAATCGACATACGTACCATTTTCTTTGATATTTAAGCCATTAATTGACTCTTCTAATAAGACACTTATATGTTTCATAATTCCACATCCAAACTATCATTAAACAAATTTTCTGCAATATCAGAAAGATTTGTCTCGTTTTCTTTAAGAAATAAGTTCCAGTTAGAATCATTCCATATTTCCAAACGATCCCCTACTCCTATAATAACACATTCTTTAGTTAATTCTGCATATTTTATTAAAGTAGGTGTCAAGTTAACACGGCCTTGTTTATCAAATTCTAGTACAGTAGCACCTGAAAGGAAAAATCTGGAAAAATTACGGGCATCTTTTTTTGTAAAAGGTAGACTGTTTAGTTTCACAGTGAGTTTTTCAAATGTTTCAGGAGTATAGACAAACAAGCATTTTTCTAAACCTCTTGTTACAACAAATTTGTTTTCTAAATCACTTCTAAATTTTGAAGGTAATGTCAGTCTTCCTTTTTCATCAATGTTATGATGGTACTCACCCATAAACATTAAAATCATCCTCCCCCCACTTTTTGCCACTTTCAACCACTACTTACCATTATAATACTACAACTTCAGTTTTTAGTAAATATAATATCGGTTTGAATAAAAATATTTATGTAAATAGATGTAAAGAAAAATAGTTAGGTGTTTTTTACTCCTAACTATTTTTAATTAACTTAGTTTAGTTTTTAAACCATCTTTGTTGTTTTATTTTAGCTTTTTCATTATGATTAGTTGGTTTTTTCTCATTTTTTGGCAAAATTCTTTTGGGTACAATGGGAATAAACTGTTTTAGAATTTTTGCTTCTCTTTTCTTCTTATTTTTATTTTCTTTATCACTATTAATTACTTTTTGTTCTTTGTTTCTTTCGTCATGATAATTACCTTTTTTATTATTAGCTGTTATATCAAAATTAAAGTTTTTAATTCCTATTTGCTTTAAAATTTTTCTTATTATTATAATAGCATCTTCAGAAAAGTATTTTGTATCGTCTTTTTCTATATCTATTAGCAAATTTTTATAAGTTTGTAGTATATCATTAAATTCATTTTTATTTAAAGTTTCAAGACCTGCTTCAAAGTATAATTGTTCTAATATTGCTGTTGGATCATTTAAGTTTGAAATATCTATTTCTTCTTTTGTAATGAAAGTTTCTATACAATCTTTTAAATCAGCTATCGTTGATGATGATTTTATTATATTATATCGTTCTTCTGTAAAGTTTCTTAAAGTGTCAAAGATAATTGATGCTTTTTCTTTTACTTCTGTTGGATATTCGAACCCTTTTTTGATTAATTTTAATTCATCTGTGTAAACTGTAAATGTTAGCATAAATAATGAATTAAAAACTCTCTCATATAATTTAGCTTCTTGCTTTGTTTTTGGAAGATTATTTTTTAGCCAGTTATTTATTTTATATGCAAAAAAATGATCAAAATCTTCATAAAAAGCATCTTCTAGTTTTATGGTGTTAAGATAATCTCGTTGAAATTCTTTTAAGTTTATGCCATAATCTTTGGCAATATATTCATTTTCACTAGTAACTGTAACTAATTTGTCAGATTCATCTGGTAGGACTATCTTTGCATTAAGAGGATTTCTTCTATATCTATCGTTTATACGATTAATAATACGACATGGAATTAGAAGAATACTAGCTCTTGGCAAGTTTTCAAAATCAATTTTTTCATCGTTTCCTCCATTTTCATCGACAATGTATCCACAAAAATCATAAATTTGATTTAAATCAAATTTTCTTTCTATCTCATCATAGATACTTTCTTCTTTCTCTAAGAATTCTTCAAGCAATAATAAAATATTATTAAAATCATCTTGCTTTTCTTCTTTTTGATCTAAGCCAGTTAATTTGTATTCGATAATACGTGTATATAAATTATATATTCTTAAAGTTATTGAAAAGGCTTTTTTATAAGCTTCTTCGTATGTCAAATTTTCCATAAACTATCTCCTTTTAACATATATTGAATCTCTTGTTTTTCTTTTTTCAATAAATTCTATGTTACTAATTATTTCATCTTTTATAGTGTTGCAAACATAATCATCTTTGCTATTTCCTATTTGCAAGAAGTAACAATCTTCAACAACTTGATAAAGTTCTTGTAAATCCTCTTTGTTTAGCATTACTTGAATTGCTGATAGATATGTTTTAACTACTATTTTAAAAATATCTTTTTTATTATCAGGCATTTTAGAATAGTCTTCCTTAAATAGGCACTCAGTACCATAGTCATAACAATTTAAAAGAAATGTTTTTCTTATTAAATCAACATTTTCTTGATCTATATTATAAATGTCACTATAGTAATCAGATGAAATTTTAATAATCTTTTTATGAGTATTATATAGTAATTCACTTACATTATCCAGACACTTATTTAAAAAAATCATGTTTTCTATAAATTTCCTGATAGTTTTATATTCATTAGTATTTTTATCTAAATCAGATGTGTATATATTTAAAAGATGACAATAGACATCTAAAACATCCGTTTTGATTTTTTCATGTATAATAAGATAATTAAGTTCTTGGTTTGTTTCATTTTCTGTTATTTTTTTGATTGATTGATTTTGTTCTTTTAGATATTCTATTTCAGTTTCAGAAAGCTCTTCTTTTAAATACTCTATTAAAAGATTATTGAATCTTTCATCAATTATATCTTTAACTTCTTTTATAGTAACTCTTTTTTCTATTTCTTTATATATTCTTAATATAATTAAGTCTTCTGTTTTTATATCAAATAAGGACTTAAAATTTATCTCTTCTATATCATCGTTTGAAAAATCTTTGCAATCAAGAATAGCATCACTTATATCTGTTAATTCCTGAATGCTAGTATTTTCGTATAATTCGTCTTCTTTTATTATAGACGATACTTCTTCTTCAGCAATTAATTGCAGTGTTGATTCTTTCTCTTGCTTTATGAATTTTTCATCTAGTCGAAGATCTCTATAGTGCTTTATTTTTCTTGATATTTCATATAAGTCTTTTAATCTAGCTGTTAAGCTTGACATACTTTTCCCCCCTGATAGTCATATTATTTATTACTTTTTCTTTTCTAGTTGAATTGATAATTCTTTTAATTGTTTTTCATCTACTATATTTGGTGCATCACTCATTAAACAGGTTGCACTAGTAGTTTTAGGAAAGGCAACTACATCTCTAATGTTATCAGTGTCTACTAGTAACATAATAAGTCTTTCTAAGCCAATTCCAACGCCACAATGAGGTGGTGCTCCATATTTGAAAGCTTCTAAGAAAAAGCCAAATTTATTAATTGCTTCTTCATGAGTCATACCAATTGCTTCAAAAACTTTTTCTTGTAATTCTTCTTCATGAATACGAACAGAACCACTTAAAAGTTCATAACCATTTAGTACTAAGTCGTATGCTCTTGAATAGCAATTTTCTTTATCAGTTAATAGTTTATCAATGTCTTTTTTATTTGGAGATGTAAAAGGATGATGAGCAGCAACATATCTTTCTTCTTCCTCACTATATTCAAACATTGGAAAATCAGTTACCCATAAAAAGTTAAATTTATCTTTTTCAACTAAGTTTAGTTCATGACCTAGTTTTAATCGTAGTGCTCCAAGGGCAGTTTGGGAAACACTTTTTTTATCGGCAACAATAAATATCAAGTCATTATCTTTAATATTTAATTTTTGAATAATAGAAGCTTTTTCTTCATCACTTAATACCTTGGCAATTGTTCCTGTTAGTTCATTGTTTTTATACTTTAAAAACGATAGAGCTTTAGCTTTATAAACTTTGACAAATTCTGTTAGTTTATCAATATCTTTTCTAGAAAATATATCGGCTTTGTTCTCTACAACAATAGCATTAATTACCCCTTTATTTAAAATGATATCTTTAAATATTTGAAAATCGGTATTATTAAAAATATCAGTTATATCGTTAAGTTCCATTTTAAAACGAGTATCTGGTTTATCACTACCAAATCGACTCATACATTCAGTATATTTTAATCTAGGGAATTTTTCTAAAGTAACTCCTTTTATTTCTTTAAAAATTTCATTCATTAAACCTTCAACTATATTCCAAATGTCTTCTTCACTAGCAAAACTCATTTCGATATCAATTTGAGTAAATTCTGGTTGACGATCAGCTCTTAAATCTTCATCTCTAAAACAACGAGCTATTTGAAAGTATTTTTCCATTCCACCAATCATTAAAAGCTGCTTATATAATTGTGGTGATTGTGGTAGAGCATAGAAGCAACCCTTAGTAATACGACTTGGTACTAAGTAGTCTCTTGCTCCTTCTGGTGTTGATTTACAAAGAATTGGTGTTTCTACTTCAGCAAAGCCTAACTTATTTAAATAATTTCTTACAATTAGTGTAACTTTACTTCTAGTTATTAAATTGTTTTGTAATTGTGGTCTTCTTAAGTCAAGATAACGGTATTTTAATCTTGTATCTTCCAATGCAGTTGTATCATCTGTTAATTCAAATGGTAAGTCAATTGATTTATTAATTACAGACAAGCTTAAGACATCAACTTCTATTTCTCCTGTTTTAAGTTTAGGATTTTTGCTTTCTCTTTCAACTACTTTTCCAATTACTTTTATAACGTATTCACTTTTTAAACTGCTAGCAAGATCATAAAACTCATTTTCTGGTTTTACAGCTAATTGAATAATACCACTTCTATCTCTTAAATCGATGAAGACTAAACCTCCTAAGTTACGTTTTTTTAAAACCCAACCATAAAGCTCTATTTCTTCACCTACGTTTTTAATATTGTAATCTGTATTGTTTGTTAATTTCATAAGTAACACCTCTTCTAATTTTCATGATGATGATTTTCATGATCACAGCTACATTCTTTACAACTACACTCATCATCACCTGCTAATTGTTCATCTAAATAATACAAAATATAATCTAAATCAACTGTTTCTTCTTCTTTTGTTATGTTATTTTTTACCTTGATTCTATTTTCTTTTAAGTCTTCATCATTTAAAATGATAAGCATTTTACTATTTAGTCTATCTGCTTGTTTAAATTGTGATTTTAGACTTCTATTTGTGTATTCAGTATCACATGAAAAACCATTCATTCTTAATTCTTGGATAAGAGTTGTTGCAAATTCTTTTTCTGTTTCTGATACATACATTACAAAAACATCAAGGCTATCATTTATTGGTAAGTTTATTTTTGATTCCTCTAAAGCTAACATAAGCCTATCTATACCAGATGCAAAGCCAATTCCAGGAGTAGTTGGTCCACCTAGTGCTTCTACTAAGTCATTATATCTTCCACCACCTGCTAAGGCTATTTTGTTTTCAGATCCTTTAATTTTAGCTTCTATTTCAAAAACAGTATGTGAATAATAGTCTAGTCCACGAACAAGATTAGAATCAATTTCATATGGTATATCTAATAAAGATAGAAATTTTTGAACTTTTGTAAATCTTTCTTTACTTTCTTTAGTTAAGTAGTCTTTCATATTAGGTACATTTTTCATAATGTCTAAATCATGATCAACTTTACAATCTAGTACTCTAAGTGGATTTTTTTCAAGTCTTATTTTGCAGTCTTCACATAGTTTATTTATATGTGGTTTAAAGTAATCAATTATAGCTTTACGATAATTGTCTCTAGATATTTTATCCCCCAAAGAATTTATTTTTAAAGTTACATCAAGTCCTAAAATACGAAAAATATTAAAGGCTAGTGATATTACTTCAGCATCTATCATTTCATCATCACTACCTAAGACTTCTACTCCAAATTGAGTTAATTCTCTATTTCTTCCTGCTTGTGGTCTTTCATATCTATACATAGTTCCATTGTAGTATAGTTTGGTTGGATTAGTATTATCACCATACATCTTATTTTCAATATAGCTTCTGACTACACCAGCTGTTCCTTCTGGTCTAAGAGTTAAGTTTCTTTCTCCTCTATCTTTAAAGTCGTATGTTTCTTTATTAACTATATCACTTGATTCCCCTACTGCCCTATGAAACACTTCACTATTTTCAAATAATGGTGTTCTAATATACTGATAGTTATATTTTTCACAAAGTGATGCTAATAAGTTGTTGACATACTCCCATTTTTTAGCTTCTTTACCATATAGGTCATAACATCCTTTAGCTTTTGTTATCATATTTATCCCTCTTTTCTTTAATCAAAAAAGGTGACACAGTATAAGGACGAGATTACTCGTGGTGCCACCTTAATTTCATGATAGTTATCATGCTTATTATATCTTAACGCGATTTATTATTCACGCTTCTTTTTTTATAAAGTGTCTTCATTATTAAAATAAACGATATCTTCCACCAAATAATATCTCTCTTTAGTTTTTCTAATAATTACTCCTCTTTAAAGAAGATACTTTTATTTTACTACAGGAAGTAAAATCAATCAATAGTTCTTTCAATATTAATTAAGTTTTTTTCGATTAATGACTCATGAATTTGTTCTTCTAAAGTTCCAGTGTAAATTTCTTCAATTCTATCAACACGGCATTTTTCAGCTAATATAATAGCTTCTATTTTTTTAACAGCTTCATCTACTATATCATTAACAACAACGTAATTGTACTTTGTTACTTCGTTTAATTCATTGTAAGCACTCTTAAATCTGTCTAATATTTTTTCTTTGTCTTCTAAGCCACGAGCTATAATTCTTCTTTTAACTTCTTCCATTGATGGTGCTAAAATAAATATAAGTATGGCATCAGGAAATTTTTCTTTGATGTTTTTGGCTCCCTCTATATTTATTTCTAGTAAGCAGTCAATTCCATTATTTAGTTTTTCTAAAATATTAGTTTTTGGTGTTCCATAGTAGTCTTTACCATGAACTATAGCATATTCTAAGAATTCATCGTTTTTTATTTTTTCTAGGAACTTATCTTTGGTAATAAAGAAGTATTCATTACCTTCAATGTCTCCACCACGAATACTTCTACTAGTATAGGATACACTTCTATATATGTTTTTGTTTTTCTCTAATAGTTTTTTACTAACTGTACCTTTTCCGGCACAAGTTGTACCGCTTATAATGATAAGATTTCCTTTATTACTAGTTTTAATTGTTTCTCTCATAGATAATTTTCCTTTTATTTATTTTAGTTTTTCCATAATAGGTGGAACAATTTGTTTTTTTCTAGATACACAACCATCGATATAGTGACCTTGTTCTAAGGAGTCAATGCCAAAAGCAGATTCTAGCATTTCTTTACTTTTTTCAGTGTATATTATATATGAACCATTTCTTATGATGTCGGTAACTGCTAGTACTACAGCAGTATAGTCATTCATATCAGCCATATTTTCAATTATTTTTATGTATTCTTCTTTTTCGTTTAAAATATCTTGATAGTTTAGAGTAAAGACTTGACTAACAGCAAATTTTAAGTCGTTTACTGGGAATGATTTAATATCAGTTCCAATAATTTCTTCTTTTGTTTTTCCAGCAAGTGAGGTTCCAGCTTTAAACATTTGAAGTGCGTAGTCAGCATAGTCAAGTTCAGTTATTTCGGCTAGTTTTAGAACAGTTTTTTTATCAAGTTCAGTTGTTGTTGGACTTGTTAATACTAAGGTATCAGATAGTATTCCTGATATCATTAATCCCGCTATGTCTTTTGGTATAGGAATATTATTTTCTAAATACATTTGATAGATAATTGTATTAGTACTTCCAACGGACATGTTTCTAAAGTTAATTGGGTTGTTTGTTGAAATATTACCTATTTTATGATGGTCTACTACTTCAATAATTTCGGCTTCATCAAGACCTACAGCACTTTGTTCTGATTCGTTATGGTCTACTAAAATTACTTTCTTTTTGTTAATGTTAGTTATTCCAGTTATTCTAAGAAGTCCCATACATTTTCCTGTTTTGTCAATAATTGGATAGTTATTGTGTTTTAATTCCATACTAGTTTTTAAAAAGTCATCATAGTAGTCAGATTCATCAAAGACATGTTGTTTGTTTTTTGGTATTAGGTATTTAACGTAGTTACTTAGACCGATAAGTTTGGTAGTATGGAAAGTATCATGATGTGTTCTAATGATGTTGACATGATTCTTTTTAGCTATTTCTAAATGTTCTTCTTTTATTTCTCCGTTTCCTACAACAATCATAAGTTTGATTTTTGAAGATACGGCATATTCGATAATACTGTGGCGATCTCCTACTATTAGAATGTGATTATTTTCTAAGTTTATATTGTTTAAAAATGTTGTACTTCTATAAGCTGCAACTAGAAGATTTCCGTTTATTTCATTATCAAATTTTAAGATTTCTTCTCCATCAAGTGTTTTTAAGATATTGTCGTATGATGTATTTAAGGTATTAAAGTCTCCACTAATTAAGTCTCTAACGACGTTTTTTACTGTTACAAGTCCTGAAAACTCTTTATTTTTATCAACGATTGGTACACCTGTTACATTGTGTTCAATCATGTAGTTATAAGTATCATTTACAGATGTATCATCATTGATATAAAAGTCTTTTTGATAGTTAACATCTTTTATTTGTAGTTTTACATCGTTTAAATATTTAGGTGTTTTTACTTTGAAATAGTTTAGAACGTATTCGGTTTCTCTATTTATTTCTCCTAAAACCATTGCTTCAGTATTAAAACCTAATTTATTTTTTAAGTAAGATAAGGCTATAGCACTAGTAACTGAGTCAGTATCTGGTTTTCTATGTCCAAATATATAAATTTTTTCTTTTTCCATTGTATCCACTCCTTAAATCATGTTATTAAGTTTAAACTTATTTAAGGTATTTGTCAATAAAACTAACTAAAAAATTGTAATCAATTCAAAGTTTTAATGATTACAATTAAAAATGTATTTATATTTTTATTATATTAGTTGAGTGATAACTGGAATGGATCTGTACTAGTTCCCGTTCCTGATATGATTTTGATATTTTTAGTTAAGTATAAAGATGGTTTTATTATCCTAATATGTTCGGCATTTTCAGCCCTAACTGCAAAATTACTATTAAGACTAATAAAATAAATATATCTTTTTTCTACTGGTGTTATAAAATAAAAATTCGATAATGCAAGCCATGAATTTTTGTAACAAAATGGATAAGACCCAGAAGAACTCCAGTTATTCATTGTAATTTGTAGACAAGTGTTCTTTTGTTCTATACTTTCTCCACTTGTTGATAAGCCATAGTCACTTGGATAAATAAGAGCAATCTTTCCAATCCAAGTAGCCGGATTTTCATTATACGTTGTAGTTTCTCGTTCAACATTGTAACTACTAATTGGGTTTAAATAGCTATTGCTTAAGTTAATAGAACCTAAATTCCACAAACTATTATCTATAATTTGTTTACTTTCTTGTGTTAGTGATTCATAATAAGCAGTGTTTAGGTAATTGTTTAAAGAGGCATTTTTCCAATTGTTATTACCAGCACTATCCCATGGCAAATTACCAATCGATTGATTTCTTATTATCTTTAGTCTAGTTGCACTATTTCCTTCACCATCTACTATGTTATTAAAACTTCCAA
>CANORV010000004.1 GCA_947569245.1 uncultured Mycoplasmatota bacterium
ATTAACTAAAAATAGTGTCGATGATTTACTCACCAACACTATTTATTATAGAACCTTGATAAGCTATTAATATAATGTTAGTTAAAAAGTAATAATTTGAACCTAGACAAATTAATTAACAATTAAAATATATAAAACCTATATATAAATTAGTTGAATTGAATTTCATAAGGGTTGTTTTATTTTTGGAATTTGTTTATAATAAAACATATAGGCCGATATTAAAATAAAAAGGAAGGTGAGAAAAATGGGATTAACTGCAGGTATAGTAGGATTACCTAATGTAGGTAAGTCGACATTATTTAATGCAATAACAAAAAAAAATATTCTAGCAGCCAATTATCCATTTGCAACAATTGACCCTAATGTAGGTGTTGTAGTAGTGCCAGATGAAAGACTAGTTAAGTTAGAAGAAATGTATCTTCCTCAAAAAACTATTCCAACATCAATAGAATTTACAGACATAGCAGGATTAGTAAAAGGTGCAAGTAAAGGAGAAGGTTTAGGAAATCAATTTTTATCACATATTAGAAAAACAGATGCTATTATTGAAGTAGTAAGATGCTTTCAAGACAGTAATATCATTCATGTTGAAGGACAAGTTGATCCAATAAGAGATATAGAAATAATTAATTTAGAATTAGTAATAGCGGACTTAGAAATAGTTGGAAACAGAATTGAAAAAATGCGTAAGAAAGCTGAATCAAATAAGGACAAGGAAGCTTTAATGGAAATGGAAGCACTAAGTAAAGCCAAAGAAGCTCTTTTAAATAATATTCCACTTCGTTCAGTAGAATTTACAAAAGAAGAACAAAAAATATTGAAATCATATAGTTTTCTTACTATAAAACCAATAATATATCTTGCCAATATTAGTGAAGAAGAAGTATCATTAAAAGATAATGAGTTCGTAACTATGGTTAGAGAATATGCTGCTAAAGAACATTCTAAATGTGTAAAAATATGTGCCAAAGTTGAATCTGAATTAAGTGAGTTAAATATAGAAGATAAAGAAGATATGTTAGCTATACTAGGAATGGAAGAAAGTGGTTTAAATAGATTAATAACAGAAACATATGATTTACTGGGTTTAGAAACCTATTTTACAGTTGGACCAGATGAATGTCGTGCATGGACATTTAAAAAGGGAATGAATGCTAAAGAATGTGCAGGTATTATTCATACAGACTTTGAACGTGGATTTATTCGTGCAGAAGTAATATCATATAGAGACTTAATAGCGTGTGGAAGTGAACTTAAAGCCAAAGAAAATGGACGAGCACGATTAGAGGGAAAAGACTATTTAATGCAAGATGGAGATATTTGTCATTTTAGATTCAATGTTTAAAAATTTATGATATAATAATAATGAATAATATAATAAAATTATATTAAAATAATATTGAGAGGAGAATTTTTATGAATAGCAAAGTCTTTTCCAAAGTATTCTTTTGGATGTTTATAGGACTAATAGTAACATTTGCAACAGGATTTACCTGTGCATCAAATATAGATGCTTTAGAGTTTATTTATGGAAGCAGCATTAATTACTTAATATTAATTGTCATAGAGTTAGGTTTAGCTGTATTCTTATCTGCAAGATTAAGCAAAATGAATGGAATAACAGCAAAATTGGTTTATATTCTATATACATTTTTTAGTGGAGTTACATTTTCATCAATATTTGTAATATATAAATTAGAATCAATTATGTGGATATTTTTAGCATCAGCATTACTATTCTTAATTTTTGCACTTATTGGTCATTTTACAAAAGTAGACTTGACAAAGTTTGGAACAATGTTAGCAATGATTTTATTAGGTATAATAATATGTATGTTAATAAATATGTTTATAGGAAGTGAACAATTTGACATTATAATAAGTTGTTTCAGCATAGCAGTATTTTTAGGATATATTGCTTATGATATTCAAAAAATAAAAAAACTAGATGGAGAATATCCAGAAGAAAATTTGGCTGTTTATGGAGCTTTCCAATTATACTTAGACTTTATTAATGTTTTATTAGACTTACTAAGATTATTTGGAAGTGAAAGAGATTAAAAAGTTTTTAGACTAAAAAGGTTTAAAAACTTTTTTTAATAAACAATAAAAAAATGTTTACAAAAATTTAAATATCTGTTATAGTACAAAAAGAGTATTTAGGTACTCCTTGCCAAGAAATTGGCCTTAAGTCCAAAAGGAGGTGTAGAATATGAAAAAATATGAAATTATGTTTATAGTTAGACCTGATTTAGATGAAGCAAGTATTAAGCAAGTTGCAGAAAATATGAAGTCAACTATAGTAAATTTTGGTTCAAAAGTTACTGAAGTTAAAGAAATGGGTCAAAGAGAATTAGCATATGAAATAAACAAATACAAAAATGGTTATTATTTCTTATTCAACGTTGAAGCAGAAGATGCTAATGCAATTAAAGAATTCGATCGTCTATCTTTAATTAGTGAAGACATAATTCGTCATTTAATTGTTAGAGTAGAAGACTAAGAAAAGAGGTAATAGCATGAATAAAGTATTTTTAATTGGAAGACTAACAAGAGATCCAGAATTAAGATACACAAGCAATCAAATAGCAAGTGCAACATTCTCAATAGCAGTAAATAGAACATTTGCTAATCAAAATGGAGAAAGAGAAGCTGACTACATAAATATCGTTGTATGGAGAAAACAAGCCGAAAATGTTAAACAATATTTAACTAAAGGTAGCCAAGTAGCAATAGATGGAAGAATACAAACAAGAACATATGATGCTCAAGATGGAACAAAAAGATATGTTACTGAAGTAGTAGCAGATAATGTTCAATTCTTAGATACAAAATCATCAAGAGCAACTAATAATGATTTTCAACAACCAGGTATGCAACCAGCATTTAATGATAATGCTACACCATATGATTTTTCATCACAACCTGACATGGGTGGGTCAGATATAAGCTCAGATCCATTTAAAGACTTTGGTTCAAATATAGAAATAGGTGACGATGACTTACCATTCTAGGAAGGAGAGTTAAAAATGGCAGAAGGATTTTATAGAAAAAAGAAAAAAGTTTGTTACATGTGTACAGGAAAAAATATCGATTACAAAGATGTAGAAACTTTAAGAAGATATATAAATGAAAAAGGTAAAATATTACCAAGACGAATTACAGGAGCTTGTGCAAGACATCAAAGATATATTGCTGAACAAATTAAAAGAGCTCGTGCAATTGCTTTATTACCTTATACAAAATAAAAATAGACCAAGATTGGTTTATTTTTTTATTATATATAAATATGTTAAGTAGAAATATACTATACATACACATCATCAAATACTTAAATCTAAGTTTATTTTTCATTTAATAATTAACAAAAATAGTGTATAATTAATGTGGAGGGGGATTGTTTAGAAAGGAGATTAAATGAATATATTAGAAAAGAAAAAAAATTTAATGAAATGTATTAAAGATAATAACAATATATTCATTATGGGTCATAAAGGATTAGACCTTGATGCTTTAGGTAGCTCACTTGGCATGTATGAAATATTATCAAATAAAAAGAAAAATTGTTTTTTAGTAATAGATGATAAAGAATATGAATTAGGAGTATCAAAAGTAATTGAAAAAGTAAAAAATAAAGTAAAGATTATTTCCAGTGACGATGTAAATCGAAATAAATGTGGAAAAGATTTACTTTTAGTTTTAGATTGCAATAAACCATACTTATTCCAAAGTGAGAAAATAGTTTCCTTATTTGATAATATCATCATAATAGATCATCATAAAACAAACAGTCAAACATTAAAAGAAAGTCTTTTAATAGTAGATACAGAAGCATCTAGTACTTGTGAAATGATTACAGAGCTAGTATACTATTATGATATAAAGTTAAGTGATAAAACAAGTACTATAATTTTATCAGGAATAGTTTTAGATACAAATAATTTCGTCCTAAAAACAACCTCTAAAACATACTTAGCAGCATATTATTTAACAACACAAGGTGCATCACCAAGAGAAGTTCAATACTTACTAAAACAAGATATTGAAGACTATAAGATAAGACAAAAAGTTATAACAGATATTGAGGTTATAAACAAAACAAAAGCTCTATCTGTAGGAAGTCAAAAAGTTAGATATCGTAAAGAAGAACTTGCCAAAATAGCAGATACGCTACTACAATTTAATAATATTGAATCCTCATTTGTAATAGGAAAAATAGATGAAAACACAGTAGGGCTAAGTGCTAGAAGTATAGGAAGTATAAATGTTAGTAAAATAGCAGAATATTTTGGTGGTGGTGGAGATAACCATGAAGCTGCAGCTCAAATAAAAGATAGAAGCCTACAAGACATAGAAGAAGAACTAAAAAAAATTATATCAACATCAACATAAGGAGATGATAAAATGAAAGTTATATTTATAAAAGATTTGAAAAATCAAGGAAAAAAAGGAGAAGTTAAAATAGTAAAAGATGGATATGCCGAAAATTTTTTGATCAAAAAAGGATATGCAGTCCAAGTTACAGAAGAATCCTTAAGAAAACTTGAAGATTCAAAAAGAAAGGAAAAACAAGAAATACTTAAAAATACCAAAGAAGCCGAAGAAGAAAAAGTAAAACTAGAAAAGATTATTTTATCATTTAAAGTAAAAACGGGAGAATATGACAAAGTATTCGGTAGTATAAGTCCAAAACAAATAAAAGAAGAATTATCTAAGAAGGGATATAAATTAGATAAAAAACAAATTTTATTAGACAGTAATATTTCTTCTTTAGGTTTTCACAATGTAAAAATAAGATTATATAAAGAAGTAATTGCAACAATAAAAATAGAATTAACTAAATAAAGGAGCGGTACAATGCAAGTTAAGAATATACCAAATGACATAATAGCAGAACAATCTGTACTTGGATCTATGTTTTTAACCAAATATGCTTTAGATAGAGCTTGTGAATCATTAAAAGAAGAATCTTTCTATTTAAATAGTCATCAAAAAATATTTAAAACAATAAAAGAAATAGCTGACAAAAAAATTCCACTAGATTTAACAATTCTAACATCAGAATTAAAACAAAAAAATATACTAGATGAGGTTGGAGGTGTTGAATACCTAACAGAAATATTAGATTCTGTTCCAACAGCAGCAAATATTGACTCGTATATTCAAATAGTAGAAGAAATGTCAATGAGACGAGATTTAATAGAAACAGCAACGAATATAGCTACATTAGGATATAGTGGAGAAGGAACCATAAATGAAAATTTAGATGAAGCAGAAAAAAAGATTTTAGGAATTTCTAAAAGACGAAAATCAAGTGAATTTAGAACAATTAGAGATGTCTTAAATAAAGCTCAAAAAGACCTACTAAAATTATCTGAAACCCGAGGAGAAATAACTGGACTTTCAACAGGATGGTATGATATAGACAAAGTGACATCTGGACTTCATGAAAATGAGCTAATAATAATTGCAGCACGTCCAGCAATGGGAAAAACAGCTTTTGTTTTAAATTTAGCAACTCATATAGCTATGAATAACACTAAAGCTGTAGCATTATTTAACCTAGAAATGGGTGCTGAACAATTAGCAATGCGTATGTTATCATCACTTGGGCAAATTGAAGGAAACAAATTGAGAACTGGAAACTTATTGAATAATGACTGGAAAAGAATAAACGAAGCAGTAAGTCAATTATCAGAAGCCAATTTATACATTGATGATACTCCAGGTATCACAATAGGTGAAATAAGATCAAAGTGTCGTAGATTAGCAAGTAGTGAAAACGGATTAGGAATTGTTATAATCGACTACCTACAGCTTATCTCTGGTGGAAAGGGATATGGATCAAACCGTCAACAAGAAGTATCAGATATATCACGTTCATTAAAAACAATGGCTATGGAATTACATATTCCAGTAATTGCTATAGCCCAATTATCACGTTCAGTAGAAGGTCGTGAAGAAAAAAGACCAATCATGAGTGACTTACGTGAATCAGGTTCAATTGAACAAGATGCCGATATAGTATCATTCCTATATCGTGATGATTATTATAATAAAGAAGCAAGAACAGATGATAATACTAGTATAAGTGAATTTATAATAGGAAAACATCGTAGTGGACCAACTACTACAATCGAACTATTATTTAAAAAGGACACTTCGACATTTTTAAGTTATAGAAAAGGACCAAAAGAAGGTGAACAAAATGGATAAAAAAAGTTTTTTTTCATCGATTATAGCTGCTATATTATCTGGTATACTTATATTTATAAGTCCAGAAACAAATGAAATAAAGGACCCAAATATAACAAATAAAAAGATAAACACAAATTTAAAACAGGTTTATAGAGTATATCTAGAAGGAAAATCCCTTGGTTTAATAAAATCTAAAGATGAATTAGAAAATTATATTGACCAAGAACAATCAATCATAAAAGAAAAATATAATGTAAACAAAGTTTTTGCTCCAAATGATTTAAATATCAAAAGAGAATATACATATAGTGACGAAATATCATCAGCAAAATATATTTATTCCAAGATAAAATCTATTAAAGGAATTGAATCCTTCACAATAGATGGATTTAAAGTAACAATTGAAGGAATAGAAGAAACAACAGAAGATGGTACAATTGAAGGAAAAAATCAAAGTATCTATGTTTTAGACAGAAAAGTTTTCGAAGATGCAGCACAAAAAACTATTACATCGTTTGTATCCTTAGACGAATACGAATCATTTCTAGAAGGTACACAGGATGAGATCAAAGACACTGGTAAAGTAATTGAAGATTTATATATAAAAAATACTATCAAAATTACAAAAGAAAAAATACCAACAGGTGCTAAAATATTTACTGATGTAGAAACATTAAGCAAGTATTTACTATTTGGAACAACATCTAATCTTAATACATATACAGTAAAAAGTGGAGATACTATAGCTAAAGTTTCAAATGATAACAAAATGTCCCCAGAAGAATTCTTAATAGCCAATACATCATTTAATTCTGTTGATGCCTTACTATTTGAAGGACAGCAAGTAACAGTTGGAGTTATTACTCCACAATTTAAAGTTGTTGAGGAAGATTATGTCGTTGAAAAAAAAGTTGTAACATATAATACAACCTATGAATCCGATCCTGATAGATTTGTAGGATACGAACAAGTAAAACAAGAAGGTCAAGATGGTTTACAGAAAGTAACTTCAAAAATTCAAAAAGAAAACGGTGAAATAGTTGCAACTAGCATTGAAGGAACACCAGAAGAAATCAAACCAACTATTGATAGAATTATTGTTCGTGGAACCAAAAATTATACGAATACTTCAGCAAATGGTACACCACCACCAATTGGACAATGGGTGTTCCCAGCACAAAAACCATATACAATTAACAGTCCATATGGATGGCGTTGGGGAAAACTACACGGTGGAATCGATATTGGAAATGGATATGGTACAGACATATACTCAGCAAATAATGGACTTGTTACTAAATCAGCATACAATGGAACAAATGGACATTATATTGTAATAAAACATGAAAATAATTTATATACTATGTATGGTCACATGGCTTCACGTACAGTAGCAGCAGGTCAGACTGTCTATGCCGGTGATAAAATAGGTACTATGGGTAAAAGTGGATTTGCAACAGGAGTACATTTACATTTTGGTTTATTTGTAGGAGATCCATACGGTGTTGGATTCCATACAATAAATCCAAATACATACTTAAGATATTAATATGAAATTAAAAGTATTAGCAAGTGGTTCAAAAGGAAACTCATCACTACTTATAACCAAAGAAGCCAAAATAATTATTGACTTAGGAATGAGTTATCCTTATATATCAAGTAAATTATTTGAAGAAAATATTGACCCTAAAAGTATAAACGCTATATTTATAACCCATACTCATAGTGACCATATAAAAGGATTAAAACAATTTGTAAAAAGGAACAACACATTAGTATATGTACCATTAAAAATGGCAGAAGAATTAATAGAAATTATTCCTCAAAACAACATTAGAATAATAGAAGAAGAATTTATATTAAAAGATTTAGAAATTACAATAATTCATACATCACACGATGCAGTTGCATCTTGTGGTTACATTTTAAATAATAATCAAAAAAGCATTGTTTATATTACTGACACTGGATATATAAATAGAAAATATCTGAAAAAATTAGAAAATAAAAATATATATTACATAGAAAGTAATCATGATGAAGAAATGCTTATGAATGGACCATATCCATATTTGATAAAACAAAGAATTTTATCAGATGAAGGACACTTATCTAATAAAAGAACAGCAAGCTACCTAAAAAAAATAGTTGGAACTAAAACAAAATATATTATTTTAGCTCACTTAAGTGAAAAAAATAATACAGAAGAACTGGCTTATAATACCACAAAAGAGGCTATGGATGATATCAACTATCAGGAATCTATTTTAATAACCAAACAAAATGAAGCTTTAGAAATGGTTGAAGTATAATGATAAAAATATTATGTGTAGGAAAAATAAAAGAAAAGTATTTGACAGCAGCAATAGAAGAATATAAAAAAAGATTAAGTAAATATACAAAACTAGAAATAATTGAAATAATGGACTCTTCTTTAGAAGATGAAACAATAGTAAAAAGAAAAGAAAAGGAAAACCTTTTAAAACATATAAACAAAAAGGATTATATAATAACATTAGAAATAGAAGGAGAACAACTAACATCGAAAGAATTTGCTAACAAGTTAGAATCTATTAATATAACAAATACCAATATAACCTTTATAATAGGTGGATCATACGGACTAGATGATGATATTAAAAAAATATCAGACTTAAAACTTTCTTTTTCAAAAATGACATTTCCTCATCAACTATTTAGAGTATTATTACTAGAACAAATATATAGAACATACAAAATTAGAAATAACGAAAAATATCATAAGTAACTATGGTATTTTTCGTTTATATAGAAACAAATAAAAAAATACTTTCTTTCCTGTCAAATTTCGATATTAATAAATAGTAAAATGATAATGGGTGATACTATGATAAAAATACTAAATTCAATTCTTTGGTCAACAACAATAGTCCTTTTACTAGGAGGGGGACTATATTTTACAATAAAATTAAAGGGTGTTCAATTTAAAATAATATCCATGTTTAAAAGTTTCAAACCTGAAAAAAATTCAACTGTTACACCATTCAAAAGTCTAACAATGGCCTTAGCAGCAAGAATAGGAGTTGGTTCACTTGCTGGAATAGCAATAGCAATATATAATGGTGGAAAGGGAACCATTTTTTGGATATGGATTTCATCTTTAATAACATCTGTCAATACTTTTGTTGAAAGTGTACTTGGAATAAAATACCATCAAAAAGACAAAGAACAATATATTGGTGGACCTGCTTATTATATTGATAAAGGATTAAATAAAAAAAAATTAGCCAAATGCTATGCATTATTAATAATACTAGCATATATTGTTGGCTTTATGTCTATTCAAGCTAATACCATAGCAAGTTCACTAAATGACTATTATAAAATAGCACCTATTATAACAGGTATAATAGTAGCAGTAATATCCGGAATTATTATTATAAAAGGATTGAAAGGTATAGTGGAAGTAACAAGCACATTAGTTCCGATAATGGGATTTGGATATTTACTTTTAAGTCTTTTAATAATAGCAATAAATATTAATAAGATACCATCTATTATTTTTGATATTGTACAAGATGCATTTAATTTTAAGGCAATAAGTGGTGGATTAATTGCAACATTTATTATAGGAATTCAAAGAGGAGTCTTTTCAACAGAAGCAGGACTTGGAAGTGGAGCAATAGCAGCAAGTGCCGTTCCTACAAATAAAACTATAAAAATAGGTCTAACACAAGTCCTAGGTATTCACTTTACAACGTTTATAATATGTACATTAACAGCACTAATAATTTTAACATCACCATACGAAACATTAAATATTGCAAATATGAATGGAATAGAACTAACACAATATGCTTTAAATTATCACCTAGGACACATTGGAATAATAATATTAGTACTTTCAATTATATCATTTGCCTTTTCGACAATCATAGCAGGATACTATTATGGAGAAAGTAATTTAAAATATCTAAAAAATAATATAAATAATCTTGATATTTCACTGTTAAAAGCAGTAACAATTGTAATTTTAATAATTGGAAGTGTAGTATCAGCAAGTTTTCTATGGAACTTAGTAGATATTTTTGTTGCACTAATGGCAATAATCAATATGTATGCTTTAATATCATTAAGAAAAACAGTAATTAAAGAGTATAACGACTATCAAAAGAAATAATCATATGATATAATAAAAAAAGGTGATAAAATGATAGGAAATAATTGGGATAAAATATTAAAAGAAGAATTTTCAAAAGAGTATTTTAAAAATTTATTAGAATTTGTAAAAACAGAATACCAAACAAAAACAATATATCCAAAGGAAACGGAAATATTTAATGCTTTCCGTAAAACAAACTATGAAAATGTAAAAGTAGTTATCTTAGGTCAAGATCCATACCATGGTGTTAATCAAGCACATGGATTATCCTTTTCAGTAAAAGATGGAATTAAATGTCCACCATCATTAATTAATATATATAAAGAATTACATGATGATCTAAATATTGATATTCCAAAAACTGGTAACTTACTACCATGGACTGAAGAAGGTGTATTATTACTTAATGCAACACTAACTGTAGAAGCATCAAAACCTGGATCACATCAAAATAAAGGATGGGAAACATTTACTGACGAAGTAATAAAACTATTAAATCAAAAAAACACTCCGATAGTATTTATTTTATGGGGTAATTATGCAAGACAAAAAAAGACACTTATAACTAATCCAATTCACTACGTTATCGAATCTCCCCATCCATCTCCTTTTTCTGCATATAATGGTTTCTTTGGTAGTAAACCATTTTCCAAAACCAATAACTTTTTAATCTCTAAAGGTTTAAAACCAATTAATTGGCAAATAAAAGATCCAGTAAACAATAAATAATTAATAAAAACCCCATTTCATATCATAGAAATGGGGTTAATTCATAGTTACTAGTTCTTTTTCAATATTTCAAACATTTCCTGTTTTTCATTTGAATAAAAATCTTTTAATTTATAATGCCATAATTTTCCAACTATATTAGAAGGGAAACACTTTATCAATTTATTATAACAAACAACATAATCATTATAATACTTTTTAGCAGCTGTTAAATCATTTACTGCTTCTATAATATCATACTTTATATCAACAAGCTTTTCATTATCAATTAAATTAGCATCACTATCAATTAATTCTTGTAATAAAAATCGACAACTATTAAGACTTTTATCCAAAAGAAAACTATTTTTCTTATCATCATTGATTTTATTAAATTCAACAATTGCCTTTTCATCATCATAACGACTATTAATCTCTTTTATAGCAGAAATCAATCTCGTTAAGTGTTCTTCTAATTTTGAAAGCAAAACATCAATATTATTTTCAGCTTCACTTATTCTAACAATACATCTTTGATAACTATTATAATTAACAACGATTGTTATACCAACTCCAGCCAAAATAACTATAATTAGAGATATCAATACAATTATACTAATTATATTCATTAAATCACCTCATTATATTAAAATTATATCAAAATTAAAAGAATGTTACAACATCCTTTTAATAATTAATTGGACCGTTAAAAGTCACATAATTTATATAAATCATCCAAATAAGAATCCATGTTCCATTACTATCTAAAAGAACATAATCCTTACCAGACTCCCTAATAATTCCAGTAAATACTTTATCTCTCCATTCTATAGAATCAGAATATGACAAGTAAAATGAGGCTTCTTTACCAATATTAAGTCTAAAAATATTATCTACATAATCAATATTAGTAGGTGGTAAATTAACTCCATTTTCCATACCAGGAATATTATTAAGATTAGGCAAATTATTTATATTAGAATTGTTATTTGGCATAACATTTTGTCTATTATTAATTACGCTTGGAATACTTTGTGGGTAATAATTATTATTCATTATCTCATCCTTTCTAGTTTACAGTAAAACATATGAAAAAAAATAGAAAAATATTAATAAACATGATAAAATATTTTAGAAAGAAGGAATATAATGCAAGTTCAAATAGGAATAAGTAATCATCATGTTCATTTAACAAAAGAGGACTTTGAAATACTTTTTGGAGTAGGAAAGACTTTAGATAATATAAAGGACTTAAAACAACCAGGTCAATACGCATCAGCTTTTAAAGTAGATATTAAAACAGAAAAAAATACCATAAAAGGATTAAGAATTTTAGGACCATTAAGAAGCTATACCCAAGTAGAAATTTCAAAAACAGATAGCTATATACTAGGAATAAATCCTCCTGTTAGAGAAAGTGGCAATTTGAAACAAGCAAGTACTATTACTATCGTTGGTCCAAACGGAGAATTAACTAAGCCATGTGCCATTATAGCCAATAGACATATCCATATCGATCACAAAACAAGAGAAGAATTAGGATTGATAGATATAGATGAGGTAAAAGTATCAATAGGTGGTGAAAAAGGTGTAACCTTAGAACATGTATCAATAAAAGAACAAGAACCATCTTACTTTGAAATGCATCTTGATACCGATGATGCCAATAGTTCTCTTACAAAACAAGATGATTTTGCTACAATAATAAAATACTAGTTAGTATCTAGTATTTCATCAAAAACCGGATCAGTAAAGGAAGGTTCTGTACCCTTAACGTAGTACATAATCTTCTTTTTTGTATCACTTTCAGTAGCAGGCATACCAGTAATTGGATTAGCTAAAACTCCAACTACATTATTAGGCATGTCATACCAACTATCTTCTTTATCTTTAAGAAATCCCTCAATAGAATCAGCAAAAATACTTTTTACATATTTATATTCATTAAGAGGTAAATCTCTATTATCATCATATCCAACCCAAATACTACACAAAACATCCTTATTATAACCAATTGACCAACTATCTGTATCTGTACTACCACTCTTTAAAGCAATTTTATGATTTATCTTAGCAGCAATTGATAAAGCAGTTGGATAATTATAATCAATGAATGTAGAATCATATGTAGACGTTAATAAATTATTTAATATAAAAGTTAAACTCTTATTAAGAATAGCTTCATGTTTTATTTTTCTATCATATAAAACATTTCCCTTTAAATCCTCAACTCTAGTAATTAAATGACCCTCAACTTTATATCCCTCATTAGCAAAGGCAGCATAACTATTAGCCATTTCAATCATACTAATACTTGAAGTACCAAGTGGTAAAGAAGGAATTAATTCTAAATTTGCAGTAATACCAAGTCTTTTAGCTATATTAACCAAAGCATCTTCTCCTAAAAACATGTGAGTTTTAACAGCATAAATATTATCAGAATAACTAATAGCTGTTGCTAGTGATATAGGTTTATCCCCATAAGTACCACCAGCATTTTGTGGAGAATAAGTCTGATTATTAGAAAAGGTAAAAGTTGTTTCCTCACTAGTAAAAGTAGTACTAGAAGTAAAACCATTTTCTAAAGCAGCATAATACAAAAGTGGCTTCATTGTAGAACCAACTTGCCTTTTTGCCTGATATGCTCTATTGTATTGTGACTTATTAAAATCACGTCCTCCAACTAATGCTATAATTTTACCAGTATTAGGATCCATCATAATTCCTGATGCTTGAAGCTCTGTTTCATCATCCAAATTATTTTTAATAGCATCCTCTAATGCTTTTTGAGCATCCATATTTAAATTAGTATATATTTTTATACCACCAGTTTCTAAGTAAGAATTAGGAATTTCCCTAATATTCTTAAGTTCTCTAATAACAGCATCCTGATAGTACATAATTGTAGCCAATTGACTATTTTCTTTTTTTCCATAAAAGGTAAGTTTTTCCTTAACAGCATTATCGTATTCCTCTTTTGAAATAACCTTATTCTTTAACAAATTATTTAAAATACTAATTTGTCTACTAGTTGCAAGTTTTAAATTAACGAGTGGAGAATAATAAGAAGGTGATTTTGGAATACCAGTAAGCATACAAGCTTCTGCCAAAGTTAAATCTTTTGCACTTTTATTAAAATAATAATTACTAGCATTTTCTATTCCATACATCCCATGTCCATAATTTATGGTATTTAAATATCCCTCTAAAATCTCATCTTTACTATAATGTGTCTCAAGCCTCATTGTAAGCCACATCTCATTCCATTTTCTTTCCCACGTCTTATCAAAATCCAAAAACAAGTTCTTAGCATACTGTTGAGAAATAGTAGAAGCTCCTTGTCTTCTTGATTTAGTCGAAATATTAATATATAAAGCCTTCATAATTCGTAAAAAATCAAATCCATGATGTTTATAAAAACTTTTATCCTCGGTAGAAATTGTAGCTTTTATTAAATATTCAGATATATTATTTAATGAAACCCATTCCTGAGAACCACTTCCTTGAAAGAACAATTCCTCATTTGTATCGTACATTAAAAAAGCATTAGCACTTTTTATCTCTAACTTAGGAGTAAGTTTAGCATATCCATAAAAACCAATAATAGTAAAAACCCCAAGCATGAATATAAATATAAAAAATTTAATTAATTTCTTTAACTTTTTCATATACTTCCTCCATATCTAATCTTAGTATTTCAAGTAAAGAAAAAAATATACTCAGAAACTAATTTTAAATTTTATAAAACAAATCAAAAAACTCTTTATCAAGTCAAAAATTTTTCTAATAAAAATATATAAAAAATACAAAACTTATGTTATAATCTGTGGTAGAATTTTATATACGAAAGAGGTGTCTATATGAAAAATGCCGAAGTACTTGCAATTTTACATACTCCAGGTAATGATATTGTAAATCAAACAGAAGGAAAATATGATAATATTAAAAACATCCTAGAATACAATGAAAAAGATGAAGAACAAACATTAGTACATTTTGATTTTATTAACAATATCCTAACTCGTGAAAATGACAGTATTGAATTAGAGTATCAATTTATTGAAAATGAAACAACTAAAAATAAAGTAAATGTCAAAAATCTAGATCAAATACTATTTGTATCTATTTTCACTAAAAAAATACTTATTGATGATAGATATATTTGTATCAAATATCAAATAGTAGATGCCAATGAAGAATGTACATTTGAAATTAAATATGAGGAAATTTAAGTAACACATAATTATTAATGAAATACTTAAAATAAAAGAAAGGAATGAATCCTAAAATGAGTATAATAAAAGATTTAGAATTAAAAATTACAAATATTATTAAAGAGTCTGGCTATGATATTACCTCAGTTAAACTATGTAATTCATCACGAAAAGAATTTGGAGAATATCAAATAAATGAAGCTATGGCTATTGGAAAAAGATTAAATAAGAATCCAAGAGATGTTGCAACAGATATTATGAAAGTATTAGAAAAAGATTCCTCATTTCAAAATATAAATATTCAAGGTCCAGGGTTTATAAATATTACACTAAGTGATAGTTTTTTATTAAAATCTTTAAACAAAATATTACTTGATAAATATTGCAATATTGATAAAAAAGATAAAAAGAAAATAGTTTTAGATTATGGTGGAGCAAATGTAGCAAAAGCTTTACATGTAGGACATTTAAGAAGTGCCAATCTTGGAGAAGCCCTTAAAAGATTATCCAGGCTTTTAAATCAAGAAGTTATAACAGATGCTCATTTAGGTGATTATGGAAGACCACTTGGTTTAGTTATCTTAGAAATAAAAAAAATGTATCCTAATTTACCATACTTTGACTCATCATATACCGGTGACTTTAAAGAAATAAAACTTCCAATTAATAATTTAGATTTAGAAAAAATCTATCCACTTGCCTCACTAAAATCCAAAGAAGATGATTCATATTTAGAAGAAGCAAGAGAAATAACAGCAAAGATTCAAAATCATGAAAGAGGTTACTATGAATTATGGGAAAAAATTGTTTCTATTTCTAAAGAAGAGATTAAAAAAGTATATAATAGTTTAAATGTTAATTTTGATTTATGGAAAGGTGAAAGTGATGCCATTGACTACTTTTTTGAATTAAAAGAAATGTTTGAAGAAAAACATCTATTAACAAAAAGCAATGATGCCTTAATTATTGATGTTAAAGAGGAAGAAGACAATGAACCGATGCCACCTCTATTGTTCGTCAAATCAAACGGTTCTATCTCATATGAAACAACAGATTTACTTACCATTTTAGAACGAAAAAAACTATTTAATCCAGATGAAATATGGTATGTAGTAGATGGACGTCAAGAACTTCATTTTAAACAAGTCTTTAGAGCAACAAAACTTGCTAAGATAGTAGATGATAAAACAAAGTTAGAATTTATTGGCTTTGGAACAATGAACGGTAATGATGGTAAACCATTTAAGACCAGAGATGGTGGAGTAATGACACTAAAAAATCTAATTGAATTAGTAAAAGAAGAAACCCTAAAAAGAATTAATGAAGAAACAGTAGAAGAATCAGAAAGAGAAAAAACAGCAATGACTGTTGCAATTGCTGCCTTAAAATATGCCGATTTTTTACCATATAGGAAAAAAGATTATATTTTTGATGTTAGTAAATTTTCTGATTTAGAAGGAAAAACTGGACCATATCTTTTATACTCTACAATAAGAATGAAATCATTATTACAAAAAGTAACAGATAATAATATTGAATTTAAAACAATAGATTTAACAACAAGAGAAGTTATAAAAAATATATTAAATTTACCAAATATATTAAACTCTTCATATGAGGAAAAATCTTTAAATGATATAGCTGAATATTTATATAAATTAACAAGTTCTTATAATAAATTCTATGCAGAAAATAGAATTTTAACTGAAGAAAACAAAGAAAAAAGATTATCATGGATAGCCTTAACAAAAGTAGTATACGATATAAATTTATTACTACTAGATATTTTAGCAATAGAAGTTCCAAATAAAATGTAATAAAAAAAGTATAAAAAATATTGCAATTATCAATAATACATGATATAAGTTTAAATGGTAATTTAAGTAAGTTGAAACAAGAAATATAAATTTGCATATAATGCTTTACCAAGGAGGATTATTATGAGCATAAAAAAATTAAAAAAAGAAGAATTGGAACTATTATCAAATAAAGATATTACAAATATATTACTAGAAGAAAAAGGAAAACAAAATACAGCTAAATTATTCAAAAAAATAATTGAGTTATTAGAATTACCAGAAGAAACTTTTGATAAAAAAATCGGTGATTATTATACCTCATTAACAACAGACAAAAGATTTATTCTTTTAGAGGATGGAACATGGGATTTAAGAAGTCGTTATACGTCTGATAAAATTATTAAAGTTATCGAAGAAGATGATGATGAAGAAGAAATCGAAGTAGAAAAGGAAGAAGAAGCTGAAGAAGTAGATGACTTTGATTCAACAGATGACGAAGAAGATTTAAGTGATACCGATGATGATTTAAAAGATTTAGTAGTACTTGATGAAGATGAACTAGAGTTAGAACAATAATTCTAGTTTTTGTATATAACTAAGGAAAATTATGTTATAATAAACATGCTTATGAAAGGGTGATTATCAATGACTGAAAGACTTGAAGCTATCGAAAAAAGATATAATGAATTATCGTTAGAATTAACTAAACCAGAAGTTTTAAGTGATATAAAAAAAACTAGAGAATTATCAAAAGAAAGCAGTGAACTTGAAGATACTGTTATTTGCTATAAGAAATACAAACAAGTTTTAGAAGATATATTATCAGCAAAAGAAATGACAAAGGATATGGAACTTATGGAATTTGCTAAAGAAGAACTTCTAACACTAGAAGAAAAAAAATTAGCACTTGAAAAAGAATTAGAAGTGTTATTAATACCAAAAGATCCAAATGATGGTAAAAATGTAATTGTTGAAATAAGGGGAGCAGCAGGTGGAGATGAAGCAAATATTTTTGCTGGAGATTTATACCGTATGTATTCAAGATATGCCGAAAAGCAGGGATTTAAAACGGAAATACTTAACAGTGTTGATGGAGAAGCTGGAGGTTTCTCACAAATAGAATTTATGGTAAAAGGTAAAAATGTATATTCAAAGTTAAAATATGAAAGTGGTTCACACAGAGTACAACGTGTACCAGCAACAGAGTCACAGGGAAGAATTCAAACATCTACTGCAACTGTATTAGTAATGCCAGAAGCAGAGGATGTCAACATTGAAATAAACCCATCTGATTTAAGAATTGATATTTACCGTTCAAGTGGCTGCGGAGGACAAGGAGTAAATACTACTGACTCAGCAGTTCGTATAACACACTTGCCAACAAATACTGTAGTAACCTGTCAAAATGAAAGAAGCCAAATTCAAAATAAAGAACAAGCAATGAAAGTATTAAAAGCTCGTCTTTATGAACAAGAATTACAAAAGCAAGAAGAAGCATTAGGAACAGAAAGAAGAAACAAAATAGGAACCGGAGATCGTGCTGAAAAAATTAGAACATATAATTATCCACAAAATAGAGTTACAGATCACAGAATAAGTTATTCAAGTAATAACTTAGATAGGATTATGAATGGTGCTATCGATGAAGTAATTGAGGCATTAATAACAGAAGATCAAAAAAGAAAATTAGCAGGTGAAAAATAATGACAGTAGAGGAATTGATTGTTTTTGGTAAAGAAAATATTCATTCAATACATGCTAAAATATTATTAGCAGACTTACTAGGAATCAATCAATTAGAATTAATAAATCACTTAGATGAAACAGTTTCTCAAGAACTTGCTGATACATATAAAAAAAGAATAAAAATGTTACATGATAATAAACCAATCCAGTATATTATGGAAAATGTTAATTTTTATGGTAATAAGTTTTATGTTAATGAAGATGTTTTAATTCCTCGTTTTGAAACAGAAGAATTAGTCGAAAACACCATAAATTTATTAAATGAACATTTTAAAGATGAACCTTTAAATATAATTGACTTAGGTTGTGGAAGTGGAGTAATCGGTTTAACACTTAAGCAAAAAATACCAAAAAGTAATGTTACTCTTGTCGATATAAGTAATAAAGCCTTAGAAATAGCTAGAAAAAATAGTAGAGACCTTAATTTACCAGTTGAAATAATTAATAGCAATTTTCTTGATGGAATTACTGATAAATATCACTGTATAATATCTAATCCACCTTATATAAAGTTAGATGAAAAAATAGATACAATTGTTAAAGAAAATGAGCCACATATTGCTTTATATGGTGGAAAAGATGGACTTGATTGTTACCGACAGATATTTAAAAATATAAAAAATAATCTAAAATCAAAATATTTAATAGCCCTAGAAATAGGAATGACCCAAAAAGACGACATAATTAAAATAATTAATGAAAATCTTAAAGATAATAAAACTATAATTGCAAAAAAAGATTTGCAAGGTCGAGATAGAATGATTTTTGTCATAAAAAATACTGAATAGATATTAAAACAACCACTCACTATTATAATAGAAAGGTGGTTGTTTAAATTGAAAAAATTTATCTTCCTAATAGCATTTTTATTAATGATTGTTTTAATAGATACAAAAGAGAAAGAAGTACTAATCAGTGAAGAATCTCTAAGATTTCGAGTAATTGCAAATAGTGATAGTAAAATAGATCAGGAAATAAAAGAAGAAGTAGCTAAAAATTTAGAGCCACTTATTACAAGTATTCCAAGTAGTAATTTAACTGAATCAGTTGAATACTTAAATAATAAAATGAATCAAATTAATAAAAATATAACTACAACACTTGAAAAACTAAAAGTAGAAACAAAGTATAATGTAAACTTAGGACACAACTATTTTCCAGAGAAAGTATATAAAGGTGTAAAATATAAAGAAGGAAATTATGAATCATTAGTTGTAACATTAGGAGAAGGAAAAGGAAAAAACTGGTGGTGTGTTTTATATCCGCCACTATGTAATTTAGAAAAAGATCAAAAATCTGATATTAACGATGCTGAATACAGATTATATATAAAAGAAATATTAAATAAATATTAAAAAATATTCTAACTAAAACTTTCTATAATATATTTTTATAGGAGGTCTTTTTATGTCACTGACCATGTCAATTATCATAGGAATAAGTTTAAGTATGGATGCCTTTTCACTAGCTATGATATACGGAACTTTAAATTTAAATAAAAAAACAATTAGAACTTTGAGTATTGCAGTAGGTATATTTCACTTTTTTATGCCACAAATTGGTTTTGCTATCGGAAAACTATTATTAAATGTGATAGAAATAGATCCAGATATTTTAGTAGGGCTAATATTTTTATTTATATCTCTTCAAATGATTTTTTCTGTCTTTAAGGATGAAGAAATAACTGCTCTAAAAAGTATATTTTCAATCATCTTATTTTCTTTTACTGTCAGTATAGATAGTTTTTCTGTTGGCTTCGGTTTATCAGGATTAGTAGATAGTATATATCTACAAGGAATAATTTTCTCATTAATAAGTGCCTTCTTTACTTTTTTAGGATTAAATCTAGGAACAAAACTTGCATCCAAATTTGGGAATATTACTACATTAATTGGAAGTATACTTCTGTTTTTTATAAGTTTAGATTACTTATTTTAAGCTTTAAGCACGTTATAGATAAAGAAACTTTACATATGTTTCTTTTTATTATGTAAAAAGATTTTAAAATTATTAAAAATATACTATAATTAAATTGGGTGATATAATGCTAGTAAATAGTAAGGAAATGTTATTAAAAGCAAAAAAAGAACACTATGCAGTACCACATTTTAATATTAATAATTTAGAATGGACTAAGTATATTTTAGAAGAAATGCAGCATTTACAAAAACCAGTAATCTTAGGAGTAAGTGAAGGTGCCATTAAATATATGGGTGGCTATACTGTTGTATCAAGTATGGTAAAAGCCTTACTACAAGATTTAAATATAACAATAGATGTTTGCTTACATCTTGATCATGGTTCATCAATTGAATCATGTAAAAAGGCAGTAGATGCAGGCTTTACATCAGTTATGATTGATGCTTCAAAATATAATTTAGAAGAAAATATAAAAATTACTAAAGAAGTAGTAGATTATGCTCATTTAAAAGATGTTACAGTAGAAGCTGAAATTGGTCATATTGGTGGTTCAGAAGATGGTGTTTCAGGAAATAATACTAATGCAAAATTAGAAGAATGCATATATCTAGTAGAAAAGACTAATATTGATTCTCTTTCACCAGCACTAGGAAGTGTTCATGGTTTATACAAGGGCCAACCCAATTTAGATTTTAAAACAATGAAAGAAATAAATGAAAGTATAAAAATTCCTCTAGTATTACATGGAGGTACAGGAATACCTGATTATCAATTACAAAAGGCTATAGAATGTGGAATTAGCAAAATAAATATCAATACAGAGCTCCAAATAGCTTGGCATAATGATATAAAACAATTTATTTTAAAAAATGAAAATATTTATGACCCAAGAAAAGTAATATCTAGCGGAGAAAATAAAATAAAAGAGACAATAGATAACAAGGTCAAAGAATTTAAAACAAAATAGACACCTAAATAAAACTAATTAATAAAATATAATATAAAATCGGAGGTAAATATGAAAGTATTAGAAATAACCGGAGGGCACAAACTAACTGGTACAATAAGGATAAGTGGTGCCAAAAATTCATCAGTAGCACTAATACCAGCAGCAATACTAGCAGATGATGAAGTAACAATTTGCAATGTTCCAGAAATAACAGATACAGATGTCTTAACAGAAACATTAGAATACTTAGGTGCAGAAGTAAAAAGAGCAAGTGAAAGTATTGTAATAAATCCAAGTACAATTAATAATAAGGAAATTCCAGAAAGTATTTCTAAAAAATTACGAGCTTCATATTATTTTATGGGAGCATTATTAGGAAAATACAAACACGTAGAAATGTATTTTCCAGGTGGTTGTTCTATTGGAGCAAGACCAATCGATCAAACTTTAAAGGGATTTAGAGCCTTAGGAGCAGAAGTAATAGAAGAGGACAATCGTTATACGATAGATGCCAAAGAATTAGTAGGCTCTCATGTATATTTGGATATGCCAAGTGTTGGAGCAACTATAAATACAATGTTAGTTGCTGTAAAAGCAATCGGGGAGACAATCATAGAAAATGCTGCAAAAGAACCAGAAATAGTTAATATAGCAACATTTCTAAATAGTATGGGAGCTAAAATTACTGGTGCTGGAACAAGTGAAATTAAAATTAAGGGAGTAAAACAGTTACATGGTTGTTATACAGAAGTAATACCTGATAGAATAGAAGCAGGTACTTACATAATAGCAGGAGCTTTAGCAGGAGAAAACTTAAAAATAGATAATATTATTCCAGAACATGTCGAAATGTTAATCTTGAAACTTAAAGAAATGAAAGTTCCTATTGAAGTTGGTCAAGATTATGTAATAATTTCAAAGAAAAATCATACTAGGCCAGTAAACATAAAAACTCAAGGATATCCTGGTTTTGCAACAGATTTACAACAACCTATAACAGTAATGCTAACACAATGTGAAGGAACTAGTATTTTAGAAGAAACAATCTATGAAAATCGTTTTCAAAATGTTCCATATTTAAATAAAATGCAGGCAAATATTGAAATTGATGAAAGAAAAATTATCATTAAAGGAAAAACACCACTTAAAGCAACAGAAGTTGTAGCAACGGACCTAAGAGCTGGAGCTTGTCTTGTTTTGGCAGGCTTAGTAGCAGAAGGAACAACTAAAATTTCAAATGTTGAACATGTTCTAAGAGGATATGAAAATATTGTAGAAAAATTAACAAGTATAGGTGCTAAAATCAAGTTAACTGAAATAAACTAAAAATAGAGTAATCTCTATTTTTTTGTTCTAAGGAGGAGTAGGTTATGAGATTTAAAAAGACAATAGTGTTATCTATGATAATTTTGAGCGTTGTAGTAATCTATAATTGTTTTAGGCCACAAAAAGAATACTATGTTTCTTTAGGTGATTCAGTTGCTCGTGGAATTAACTCATATGGTGAAGATAGTTATGGATATACTGACTATTTAAAAGATTATTTAAGGGATAAAAATAAATTAAAACAATATGTTGATTTTTCAGTCAGTGGTTATAAAACAGAAGATATTTTAGAAGACTTATCTGAAAATAAAAAGGTTAAAAAAAATAATAAAGAGTACAATATTAAAAGTGCTTTAAGAGAATCGACCTTAGTAACAATATCTATAGGTGCTAATGATTTTATGCATGAAATTGATATCAATAACTTATCTTTTACTGATATAACACCATATAAAAAAACTATAGTAAAAATCATTCCAAATATAAATAAAACGTTAAAAGAAATAAGAAAATATGCAAAGAATAAAGTTATAGTAGTAGGATATTATAATCCAATACCTTTTCTATTTAATACAAATGAAAAAGAAATGGATGAATTATTTGCTTTTGTTGATGAAGAGTATCGAAAAATAGCCAGCAACAACAATATGGAATATATAAGTATGTATGAAACATTTAAAAATCATGGTGAATTTTTACCAAATCCGATGAATATTCATCCAAATTCCAGTGGATATAAGGCAATATTTAATAGTATAAGAAAAAATTTAGAAAAAAAGAGTGAAAAATAGTTGAAATATCCTTATTTACTTGCTATAATAGGTTAGCAAATGAATTACTATGGTATTAAAAATTATCATGGCGAAAACAAAAAGGCAAAATACAAAACAGGAGGAGTTAAAAATGAAAAAAGGAATCCATCCAGAATACAAAGAATGTAAAGTTGTATGTGCTTGCGGAGAAACTTTTACTACAATGTCAACAAAAGAAGAAATCGACGTTGAAGTTTGTTCAAAATGTCACCCATTCTATACAGGAAAACAAAATAGAGCATCTAAAACAGGACGAGTAGATAAGTTTAATAAGAAATATGGATTTGATGAAAAAACTGCTGCATAGTAGTTTTTTTTCATATAATTAAATGATATAATTATAATGAGGAGGAATTAAAATGAGTAAGTTAAAAATTGATTCTAAAATACTTGCAGTATTATTGCTAGTAGGAATGTTTGCTGGATGGCAGTATCTGTTATTAGCATCTGGTTTTGCCTTAATAGTAGCTCACGATGATGAGAAAGTGATGGATATTTTAAAAAAGGTTGTTATATTATTAGCAAGCATTACTCTATTCTTAGCACTATGGAACATTATCTATTCAGGGTATAATTGCTTTGAAGAAATAATAAAAGGAATATTTGACATTTTACATTCATTTAATGATGAATGGTATATGCCAACTTGGCTTAATAGTTATCTTTTAAATCCATTAAAAATTGTATTTAAAGTACTAGATAATGTAGTCGATTTATTGGTAATAATTACTAAGTTTACTTTTGTACTAGCAATTATATCATCAAAAAATATGCCTAAAACATTCAGTAAGATTGAAGAATATGCTAATCTATTTGGAAAGTTTGTTACAGAAAAGGTAACAAAACACAGTCAAAAAGTAGAAGATGCAGAAAAAAATATTAAGACTTGCCCAAATTGTGGAAATGAATTAAATAAAACAGCAACTTTCTGCAATAAATGTGGGACTAAGCAATAGAAAAAGAGGAGAAATCTTCTTTTTTTCATATTGTTTACACATTTTTTTTACAAAGTTATGCTATAATAAAAAAGAAAATAAGAGGTGAAAAAAATGAAAATAGGATTAGCAAGTGATCATAGAGGATACAAGCTAAAAACAAAAATACAAAAATATTTAACTAAAAGGGGATACGAAATAGTAGACTTCGGTACTACATCAACTGCCTCAGTTGATTATCCTAACTTTGGAATACTTCTAGGAGAGGCAGTTAGAGATAAAGAAGTTGAATTAGGCATAGCAATATGTGGAACTGGAATAGGTATATCAATAGCATGTAATAAGGTAGAGACAGTTCGTTGTGCAAAAGTTGATAATACTAAAGAAGCAAAGCATTGTATAATTGATAATAATGCCAATATAATTGCTTTAAACGGAAGTATGCCAGGATATAAAGCTTATGATATTGTTGATGTTATTTTAAGAACAAAATATACAGAAGTAGAACGTCATCAAAGAAGAATAGATCTTATTTCAAAATATGAAAAAAAGTAGGTAATAAAAAATATGGATGCTAAATTTTTTCTGTATATATTCGTAATACCATTAATACTATGGTCAATTGAGTCAGTAAATATAAATCAAATTTTTAAAAAAAATAGAGTTATTCAAGCTAGAGTATTTTATTTAATGCTAGCTTTATCTCTTTCATATTTAGTAACCAATTTTGTTTATGATTTCTTTTTAGCAACAAAATTTGTTTAATTTATGTATAATTCCACCAAAAAAAGGTAACAATTAAAATGAGGTGGAAAATATGCAAAAAAAATTAAGATTAAAACCATTTGTTATACCAGTAGTATATACAATATTAGTAATAGGATTACTTGTAGGTACATATGTTGCAACTAAAGATTTTTCTAAAGAAGAAGATACCTTTCAATATGTATCAAATACTATTTTAGACAATGAAGTTCCAGTAATGAATACTGAAGTAACTATTATGAAACCATTTTCAAGTCAAAATGTGACAATTTCTAAGAATTTTTATGATAATCAAGATAATGAAGAAAATCAACAAAATTCAATAATATATCATGAAAATACATATATGCAAAACTCAGGAATTGATTTCACTAGTAATGAAGCATATGATGTTTTAAGTATTCTAGATGGTGAAGTAATTGAAGTAAATCAAGAAGAATTATTAGGAAATATTGTAACAATCAGGCATTCTAATGATATCATAAGTATATACCAAAGTATTAGTGAAGTTAGTGTAAAAAAAGGAGATCACGTTACTAGAGGACAAATAATAGGTAAAAGTGGTTCCTGTGAGTTAAATAAGGAAATAGCTAACCATTTACATTTTGAACTATCAATAAAAGGACAAATTGTTAACCCAACTAACTATTTTGATAAAAAACTAAGTGACCTATAGAAAATGATAATTTATTCATAAATAATATTTAGTAAATATATACTTTACTAAAGGTAGGGTATATATATGAATAAAAAAATCGAAGAGAGAGTAAAAAATGAAACATCTCTTATCTTATCAACAGATATGACAATTAGAGAAATATCAAAGTACTTTAAAGTAAGTAAAAGTACAACACATAAAGATTTAAAAGAAAGACTATTAATAATTGATCAAAAATCGTATAAAAAAGTTAAAGATATTTTAGAAAATCATATAAAGATAAGACATATAAGGGGTGGACAATCTACTAAATTAAAGTATTTAAATATGAAAAAATAAAAGAAATAGGTGAAGTCATGAGGGATATAGGAATAGATTTAGGAACAGCAAACGTCCTTATATATGAAAAAGGTAGAGGTGTTGTGTTAAATGAACCAAGTGTTGTTGCACTAGATACACAAAGTAAAAAGGTATTAGCAGTTGGAAAAGAAGCAAATGAAATGTTAGGAAGGACACCAGGAAAAGTACAAGCCATAAGACCAATGAGGGATGGTGTAATTGCTGATTTTGAAGTTACAGATATTATGCTAAAACATTTTATCAAAAAAGCAATAGGTAAGAAAATGTTTCAAAAACCAAGAATTCTAATATGTTGTCCTACAAATACAACCCAAGTAGAAAAAAATGCTATTAGAGAAGTTGCTGAAAGAATGGGAGCAAGAAGGGTATTCTTAGAAGAAGAGCCTAAAGTTGCTGCTGTTGGAGCAGGTATGGATATTTCAAAACCAAGCGGAAGCATGGTAATTGATATAGGTGGAGGAACAACTGATATAGCAGTTTTATCACTTGGATCAGTTGTAACTAGTGCATCTAGTAAGATTGCTGGAAATACCTTTGATAAAGATATTGTTAGATTTGTAAAGGAAAAATATAAATTGTTAATTGGTGAAAAGACTGCAGAAGAAATAAAAATAAAAATTGGAACAGTAAATCCTAATAGAAAGAAAGAAGAATTAGAAATAAGTGGACGTAATGTAACAACTGGTCTTCCTAACATGATAAAGATATCATCAGATGAGATAGAGGAAGCATTAAGAGATGATATTAATAAAATTATATCAACAGCTAAAACAGTTTTAGGAGATACACCACCAGAGTTATCCGCAGATATTGTGGATAAAGGTATTGTCCTAACTGGAGGAGGAGCTCTAATAGATGGATTAACAAAAAGATTAAAAGATGAATTAAAAGTTCCAGTTTTAATATCAGATAACCCATTAACAAATGTTGCAGAGGGTACTGGGATACTACTAGATAATTTGAATTTAATCGATGAATGATAGAAACTACAAAAAGTAGTTTTTTTTATATCAATGATTTGTTATAATTATAATGAGGGTGGTAGCAGTGTTAACAGAAGAAATGAAAAATATATTTACAATAGTAGTCGTAACATTTATTTTTAGTGCATTAATTATGCCAATAATGAAAAAATTAGCACATCATATAGGGGCAATAGATGTTCCAAGAGATGTAGAGCAAAAAAGACACATTCATAAAAAACCAATTCCTAAATTAGGAGGAGTAGGAATATTCTTATCTTTCTTATTTGGTTATATGTGTTTTGGTGTTCCAAGTATAAAAATGAATGCTATTTTAATAGGAAGTTTTATAATTATCATTACAGGAATAACAGATGATATTCATGATTTAAAATCATCAAAAAAACTACTGGGACAATTATTAGCAGCTAGTGTTTTGGTTTTTTACGGTAAGATTGAATTAACAGAAATATCTGTATTTGGATATAATATTGATTTTGGAATATTATCAATTCCAGCAACTATATTTTTTATCGTAGCTTGTATAAATATAATTAATTTTACTGATGGCTTAGATGGACTAAGTAGTGGAGTAACATCAATATTTTATTTAACAACGGGAATAATAGGAATTTATCAGGGAAGAGCATTAAGTTTAGAAATGACATTGTCATTTATTATGTTAGGAGCAACACTAGGCTTTTTATTACATAACTTTTACCCAGCTTCAATATTTGCAGGTGACTGTAGTCAGTTTATGGGCTTTATTATTGCAGTTATATCTTTACTAGGCTTTAAAGGAACAGCACTTACTTCATTATTTGTTCCAATTATTATATTAGGGCTACCAATTATCGATACATTATTTGCAATAATTAGAAGAACCCTTCAAAAAAGACCGATATTTAGTGCTGATAAGGGACATATTCATTACCAATTATTAGGAATGAATTTATCACAAAGAACCACAGTTTTAATAATTTATTTTATAAATATTTTATTTGCATTAACATCAATTTTTTATATTCTTGGTGACAGTGAAGCAGCAATTGTAATATATATTATTTTACTAATAATACTTATTTGGTTTGTAGTTCATACTAATATTATAACTGATAAAAGACCACCAAAATTAAAAGATATTGTAAAGTCTAAAAAGATAACTAATAGTAAAAAAAATATTAAAAAGGGAAAATAAACTTTCTCTTTTTTTTGTTATGTGATAGAATGAAAGAGGTTGTATATAAAGGAGAGCGTATGGTAAATTTTATCTTATATGAAGATAGCAAAGAATTTAGAAGGATGTATTCTGATATAATTTTTAAAGTTTTAGGAGATGCAACAGATGCCTATAGAATTATAGAAATACCTAAGTACACTAACAGTACAATGTGTAGTTTAAAGAATATAGTGGGTAAGAAGATATTTATAATTGATATTGAGGTGCCAGGAAAATCAGGTCTAGATTTGGCTAGGGATATAAGAAACTCAGGTGATTGGAGCAGTCAGTTAATTATAGTTACATCACATGACAAGATGATATCATGGAATTTTCACAAAAGAATGTTAATGTTAGATTTAATATCTAAGTTTTATGAGTGTGAAGAAAATTTAAAAGAGTCAATTAAATTGGCCTTTGAAATCCAAACTTCCGAAGAAGCTTTTAAATTCCATCAAGGTGGAGAAATTTATAGGATACCTTATCAAGATATCATGTATATTGAAAAAAATCCAGAAAGTTATTGTTCGACAATTGTAACAAAAGAAAGAGAAATAGAAATATCTCAGGATTTAAGTACTATTATGAATCAATTAGGAACAGATCCTAGATTCTTTAGATCACATAGAAGTTGTATAATAAATACATTTAACGTAAAAAATATCGATTTAGTTGCAGGAGTAATTAAATTTGAAAATAGAGAAACTTACCTTTTATCACGAAGCAAAAAGAAAGAGTTAAAAGAAAAAATGTGTGGAGATAAGTTAAAAGTATAAATTTAATAAGTAGGTGATAAAATGGAGCCTAAGGAAATAATAGAATTAGTAATATGTGGAATAATTAGTATGTTGATAATAATTTCTATTGGAAATCATATATATAAAGATAACTATAAAAAGTTATCGTACATTGATATTTTGATTTTATTAGCAATGGTCTCTATAATTATAATAAATAGTATTGTGTTAGATTCTATTGTAAAATTATTAACTACATATATAACAGCCTTTGTAGCATACAAAGTGTTATATAAAACAAATACAAATAAATTGCTTATAGGATCACTTTACACACTTGGAATAATAGCAGCAAGTGAGGGTCTGATTGCAATACTAATTTCTATACCAGGTATAAATGCATTATCAAACAATATTATATTATTAAATTTATCAATATTAATAGTAGCAACAATAATTGCTAAAAAAATAAGCATAGATATTACATATTTATCAAGTAAAATGAGATTAAATACAAATTATTATGTAATTGGTATAATAATTTGTATTCTATGTATGATTGTTATAATTGTATTTAGATTTAAAGAAAATAGTTTTGTGATTAGTTATGAGATAATAACCAATTCGGTATTGGTAGTTTTATTATTTGTTGTAGGTATAATAATAGAAAATGACAGAAAAATATCTGATAAGTTGCAAGAAAAATATACTGATCTAGCCAAATATACTAAACAGAGTGAAAATCTTATAGATATCTATAGAATTGAGCGTCATGAAAATAAGAATCAATTGATAATTATTAAAAATATGATAGAGCAAAATAATCCAAAAACAATTGAATATATTGATAATTTGCTAAATATAAAAAGTAAACAAATAAATAACGGCTTCATATGTGATTTACAATATCTAAATATTCCTGGATTAAAAGGATTTGTTAATTATAAATTACAAGAAATGAAAGATTTAGGAATAAACATAGAATTAACAATTAGTAAGGATGTTTCAAATTTTAAATATAACAAGTTTTCTATAAAGGAAGAAGATGAATTATATAATTTAATTGGCATTTATATTGATAATGCTAAAGAAGCATCCCTTGATTCTAAAGAAAAAATCGTAGCAATTAATATATATAAAGATAAGAAGAAAATGGTAATAGAAATAGCTAATACCTATGATGAAAGTGTAGAAATTTATAATAATAGTGGTAATATAGTTAGTACCAAAGGATATGGACATGGCTATGGATTAAAGATAGCTAACTCTATAATTAATAAAAGTAAAATATATTCAGTAAAAACAGAAGTAAGAAATGGTTTCTTTTGTCAAAGGTTGATGATAACTGAACAAAAAAAGAGAGATAAATAAATCTCTCTAATAAACTAATCAATATAAAACTCAGGTTCATCAATTACAAGTAACAAACATCCCATAGAACAGAACTGAGCAACATACAAGCTTCCAACAGCTAAAACTGTAGCAAATAACTTTTTCAAATTAATATCCTCCATATATCATATTCAGGTAATTTAAACGGTACTAACAATATACTTAATATAATTATTATAAGGTAATTTAAATAATTTATATATTAAAGGGTTAGTTAGTAAAGCTTCAATTATCATAGCAAATAATAGTGTATTTACTAAGAAGTTATTATTAATTATCATGCTAAGTAGTAAATAAGTAATACCAATTATACAAGTTAAGACTTTATAGATAAGTCTTTTCTTTTTGTTTTTTAATGGTCTTTTAATTGTATCAGCTGGTGCATGAAAATAAAGGTTTATTAAGCATAATATTTCTAAACATATAACTATGTACCTAGGAATTGTTATATGTAAGCATAATAATGGGCAGCCAATAAAAATTAAACTAGATGAAACTAAACACATCCAACTTTTTGAAGCATGTAATCCAAATCCAGTAAATCTCAAAATATTGAAAAAAAATAACAAAATCAAAGTTTCCTTTAGTATACCAAGAATAAATGATACAAAAAAGATAACTATAATTTTAGTAATTGATAAATATATAGCTTCAATACCATATCTAATCTTATCAATAGTTCTCTCATCATATTCAGGATAAAACTCTTTTACTAACGATAACAATTTACTAATCAATAATTTTTTAATCATATAACTCTACCACCATATTTGCACCCTTATTATACATCCAATTATTACCTATAAAATAAAAATACAAGAAAATGTGTTAAAATCGATAATTTTGACATAGAAACACACCATGAGTAAACAAAATTACCAAAAAATACCAAAAAACGACATTTTTTCAATAAAATATAATGGCATATAAATAATTTGATATCATAAAAACGTGCACGAAAATGGAGGTCTCAAATATGATAGAAACAAAAAATAAGAGAAGAGAGGAAATTATGGTAGGAAAAGTTAAGTGGTTTGATGATAAAAAGGGTTATGGATTTATCGAATATAGTAAGGAAGAAGATATCTTCGTGCACTATTCATCAATCAAACAAAATGGTCATAAAACATTAGTAGAGGGCCAATTAGTTGAATTTAGTTTATTAGAAACTACTAAAGGACTACAAGCTTTAGAAGTATCAGTAATCAAAGATTGTGTTCCAACTAGTACAAACTAAAAATTTTAGAAGTAACATTTTTCGACAAAATACGACACAGTATAGTAGTAAGATGTATGTATACTAAAAAGAATGAGAGGTGATTAGTTGTGACAGGGCGTGTAAAGTGGTTCAATAATGAAAAAGGATATGGATTTATTGAATATACAGAAAACGAAGATATCTTTGTTCATTATTCTACTATCAAACAAGAAGGTTATAAGACGTTATCAGAAGGACAAGTAGTAGAATTCACACTTTTAGAAACAATGAAGGGTCTTCAAGCACTAGATGTAAAAGTAGTAAAAGATTTAGTAACTACCAAATAAGGTAGTTTTTTTCTTTAAAATATGATATTATATAATTAGGAGGGATGATATATGAATATTTCCTTAAGAGGAGACAAAGTTACTATTACTAAAGCTATGGAAGAGTATGCTACTGAGAAGCTATCAAAGCTAAATAAGTATATTGAAAAACCAGAGTCAGTAAAAGTATCTATCATAGTAAAAGTAAATAAGGATTTACATAAGGTAGAAGTAACAATGCCACTTAAATCACTAATTTTAAGAGCAGAGGAAGAAAGAGAAGATTTCTATTCTGCAATTGATGTTGTTTTAGACAAGTTAGAAAGACAAATTAGAAAGAATAAAACGCGTTTGTCATCAAAGAAGATGAAAGATAAAAAGGAATTTGTCTATGCATACATTGAAGATATCGAAAAAATGGAAGAATCTGATGAGAAAGTAGTGAAAAGAAAGAAAATAGAAGTAAAACCAATGGATGAAGAAGAAGCAATTCTTCAAATGGAATTACTTGGTCATCAATTCTACTTATACAAAGATATAGAAACTAATCAACCAACGGTTGTATATAAGAGAAAAGATGGTAACTATGGAATTATAGAGGCTGAATAAGCCTCTTTTATATTACTTAAATTATTCAGTGATAAATTAAAAATAATCCCCTTAAAAATTTAAAATTGTAACGAAAGAAGTTAACAAAACTAATAATTAGTTATTTTGAATTACACACAACATATGTTATAATAATGGTCATTAAAGAAATATTGTATATAAAACAGCTTAAAATAAGTATAAATCTGATAAAACTATTTAAATATAAAGCTTTTTTTGATACAATTATTAATAGTATGAAGAAGGAGATGATTTCATGAATTTCTTTAGAAGTTTATTTGATAATGAATACAAAGAATTAAAAAGATTTTCAGCATATGCTGATAAAATAGAAGCTTTAGATGAAGAATACAAAGCTTTAACTGATGAAGAGTTAAAAAATAAGACATCAGAATTTAAAGAAAGATTAAAAAATGGTGAAACTTTAGACGATATCTTAGTAGAAGCATTTGCAACAGCAAGAGAAGCCTGTTTTCGAGTTATAGGGGAAAAACCATATTATGTTCAAATTTTGGGAGCTTTATCAATTCACTTTGGAAATATTTCTGAAATGAAAACAGGAGAAGGAAAGACTTTGACCTCTGTAATGCCAGCTTATTTAAATGCCTTAACAGGAGAGGGAGTACATATCATTACAGTAAATGAGTACTTGGCAGATCGTGATGCTAATTGGATGGGAAATATTCATAGATTTTTAGGACTTACTGTTGGTATAAATCTTCGTGAGCTATCACCTAAGGAAAAGCAAGAACAATATAATTGTGATATTTTATACTCTACTAACAACGAGATAGGATTTGATTATTTAAGGGATAATATGGTTATTAGAAAAGAAGATAGAGTTCAAAGAGGATTAAATTTTGCTATAATAGACGAAGTTGACTCTGTTTTAATAGATGAGGCTAGGACACCATTAATTATTTCAGGTGGGCAAATGAGTAGTGCCAACTTATATATTGATGCAGACCGCTTTGCTAAATCATTAAATAAAGAGGAAGATTTTATTTATGACGAAAAAACTAAGAGTGTTAATTTAACTGACTCTGGAAGTCAAAAAGCTGAAAAACATTTTAGAGTAGATAATTTATATGATTTAAGTCAAGCAAATCTTGTTCACTATATAAATCAAGCCCTAAGAGCAAATTATTCAATGCGTAATGATGTTGATTATGTAGTGCAAGATGGAAAAGTAATCATTGTCGATCAATTTACTGGACGTTTAATGCAAGGTCGTGCATTTAGTGATGGTCTACATCAAGCAATAGAAGCAAAAGAGGGTGTGGAGATTCAAGAAGAAACAAAGACGCTTGCCACTATAACATTCCAAAATTTATTTAGAATGTATAAGAAATTATCAGGTATGACTGGTACAGCTAAGACAGAAGAAGAAGAATTTAGAAATATATATAATATGTATGTTATTACAATCCCAACAAACAAGCCAGTTATTCGTGAAGATGCTCCAGATTTAATGTATTCAACAAAAGCTGGAAAATATCGTGCTATTGTAAATGAAATAGAAGAAAGATATAAAAAAGGTCAACCAGTGTTAGTAGGTACTATAGCAATCGAGACAAGTGAATTAATAAGTGATTTGTTGAAACAGAAACGTATCCCACATGAAGTATTAAATGCAAAAAATCATGCTCGTGAAGCTGAAATAATTAGCAAAATTGGTTTAGGAAAATCAGTAACAATTGCAACAAACATGGCAGGTCGTGGAACAGATATTAAATTATCAGATGAAGTAAAAGAATTAGGAGGTCTATGTGTAATTGGTACAGAACGTCATGAATCACGTCGTATTGATAATCAGTTGCGTGGTCGTAGTGGACGTCAAGGAGATCCTGGATTTACTCAATTCTATGTATCTATGGAAGACGAATTAATGGTACGTTTTGGTTCTGACAGAATAAAAAATATGATGCAATCTTTAGGTTTTGATGAAAATCAAGCTATCAGAAGTAAAACCTTTACTAAATCATTAGCAGGAGCTCAAGCACGTGTAGAAGGAAATAACTTTGATACCCGTAAACAATTGTTACAATATGACGATGTTATGAATAATCAAAGAGAAATCATGTATAAAAAGCGTAATGAAATATTAGATAGTGAATCAATTCATGATACAATTATAGAGACTATGAAAAATCACATAACTGATTTGGTTAATTCCCACATCTATCCAGAAGGAAGGTTAACGAACGATGATATAAAAGATATCGTGGATGTAGCAAATGAGAATTTACTAAATAAAGATATTGATAAAGAAGAAGTTGATAATAAAACACCTGAAGAGATAATTAATATCATAACAGAAAAGGTAAATTCAGAATATGATGCTAAGTTAAATGATATTCCAAGTGAAATAAAAGATGAATTTGAAAAAGCAATTGCCTTAAATGTAGTTGACCATCATTGGACAGAGCATATAAATACAATGTCACATTTAAGGGAAGGAATTTATTTAAGAGGATATGGTCAGGAGGACCCATTACGAGCATATACTATGGAAGGCTTTGATTTATTTGATAATATGATGCAATCAATTGATAAGGACATAAGTATTATGCTAATAAAAGCAGAAGTAAAACAAAATATAGAACGAAAAGAAGTTTCTAAAAAACAAATAACCAATGATAATGATGATACTAAAGTAAAAAAACAGCCAAAAAGAGTATCAAAAATAGGTAGAAATGATCAATGTCCATGCGGAAGTGGCAAGAAATATAAGCAATGTTGCGGGAAATAGTCTTTAAACCCTTTATTTATAAGGACTTGATAAAAAATAAAAATTTAGGAAAGACTATAAATTACATGAAAATTATAAAAAATACCTCAATTTGTCCTCATTTTTTTTAAAACGAGGACAAATTAAAAGAAAAAGGAGCAAAGTATGAATGAAATAAAAATAAATAGAATTTACAAACATTTTAAAGGAGATTATTATTTAGTTGTTGATGTTGCTAGTCATTCTGAAACTAAAGAAAAATATGTTGTATATAGAAGATTATATGGAGATGGGAGTCTTTGGATTCGGCCTTTAGATATGTTTTTAAGCAAAGTAGATCATGAAAAATATCCAGAAGTGAAACAACAATATAGATTTGAACTTCAAGAGATAAAAAGTATAGTAAAGTAGTCTTTTAACTTACATTGGTACAAATTAATCTGTACCATTTTTTTATTTATAGAATATTAAATAAGGCTATTTACTTTCATAAGGAAAAGGTGTTAAAATATCCTTATGAAAGGAAAATAAGAACATGGATTATAAATCAAAAATTTTAAAAATTGCAGATGATAATAATGGATATATTACTACAAAAGATGTTGTTAATAAAGGCATCCCTAAAATTTATTTAACTAATTTATTTAAAGAAGGAAAACTTGTTAGGGTAAGTAGAGGATTTTATATGTTAGTGGATTGTTTCGAAGATGATTATTATAAAATTCAACTCTCTAATTCTGATGCTGTATTTTCTTTAGAAACCGCTTTATATTTATATAATTATTCTAATAGAGTTCCAACGAAATATTATGTGTCTGTTCCGTCAAATTATGGTGGAAATCTCTTGAAAAATAAAAATGTTCAGTTATTATATACAAAAAAAGAATGGCTTCTTTTAGGTGTTATTGAAATTACTTCTCCATTCGGACTTCCTATTAAAGTTTATGATAGAGATAGAACGATTTGTGATATTATTAAAAATAAAGATAGAGTTGACCCTGAAATATTTAGTGAAGCTATGAAGCAATATATAAGATCAAAAGAAAAAAATATTACTAATCTTTTTGTTTATGCCAAAAAATTAAATATTGAAGATATTGTAAGAAATTTACTAGAGGTAATGTTATGATAACTAGTGCAAAATTGAAAAATATAGTATCTAAAAAGTCTCTTGGCGATAACACAATATCAGCACAATTGTATCAAATGTTCTTTTTTGAACGTATCTTAGAAAGAATCTCTATTAGTAGATATAGGAATAATATAATTTTAAAAGGAGGCTTGCTTTTATCTTCAATTATTGGTGAAGATATGAGAACAACAAAAGATATGGATGCAACCTTAAAAAGTGTTTTATTAGAAAGGTCAAACATTTTAAATATAATGAATGAAATACTAGCAATTCCTTTTAATGATAGTGTCAAATTTGAAATAGTAGATATTAAAGATATAAGAGAAGAAGCTGAATATGGTGGTTTTAAAATCAATATTGTTGGTATGTTAGAAAAACTAAGAGTTAATATGTTTGTTGAATTTACAACGGGAGATAAAATAACTCCTAAAGAAATAGATTATAATTATAACTCTATATTTGAAGATAAAAAAATACCAATATTAGCATATACAATTGAGACAATTTTAGCAGAAAAATTTGAAACTATAATTAGTAGAAGTATTGCAAATACTAGATTAAAAGATTTTTACGACGTATATATTTTAATGTCAAATTATAAAGAGATAATTTCCAATGATGTGTTAGTAGAAGCTATTAAAAACACATTTAGAAAAAGAGAAACTAATATTAATGTTGATAAAATTTCCGATGTTATTTCTCTAATAAAAAATGACAATGTTATGAAACATTATTGGGAAAAATATCAGAGTAAATTTTCTTTTGCTCAAGGAATTAATTATAATGAAATTGTGGATAAATTAGATTACATTCTGCTATTATTAGAAAAAGAATTTGTTTCAGTATAGTATATAATCTTTAAATATGATAGAATTGAAAAGAAAGGAGTTTTCTACAATAGTTGTTTGTAAAGAACGAATCAGGAAAATGAGGACATTTACCTCATTTTGTCCTCGTTTAACAAATATTTATAATATTCATAATACCATAAATATTATATATACTAAATGTGTATGGTACTGAAATTTAAGGAAATATCAATAATATTGTAAATACTATAAATATTGTAAATACTTGATTGAAAGGAACATGTGGCTCAGGTAAGAAATATAAACAATGTTGTGGAAAATAGCTTATTTTATAAGGGTTTGTAAGAATTTAGGAATATCAAAAATGGCAAAATTCATAGAAAAATATGAGTAATGTTCCCATTTTGATCCCGTAAAACAAATCTTTAATCATAAAAAAGGCTAAAAACCCTTTAAAATAAAGGGAAAATCTAATGGGAACATTTTATGGGAACAAATTTAGATAGCATTCGTGCTATCTTTTTCATTGCTTACTAAAGGAATTTTAGTAGGAGGAAAAAGAAGTGTCGAAAGTAAGTGTTCGTAAAAGAGGAGATGTTTTTCAATATCGTTTTGAAATTGCATCTCAAGAAGGAAAAAGAAAATATATTAGCAAGTCTGGATTTAAAACTAAACCAGAAGCAGAAAGAGCAGGTGTTAAAGCTCTTAATGAATATTTAGAAACAGGTCATAGCTTTAAACCATCAGAAATTTCATATAGTGATTATTTAGATTATTGGATGCAAGAGTATTGTTTTATAAATCTAAAACACCGTACTATTGAAACATACAAATATATTATTAAGAATCACTTAAAACCTAGATTAGGAATGTATAGAATATCTCAGATTACTACAGCAACAATACAGGAAGTAATAAATGATATTTACGTTGAAAGAGGATTTGCTAAGAGTTATATGAAAAATATACTCAAGGTTATAAAATCATCATTTGATTATGCTGCTGAGATAGTAAAGTTTATAAAATATGATCCATCAATAAAGGTAAGAGTACCAAAGTATGATGAACCTGATGAAGATCCAGCACACATTTTTACAAAAGAAGAGATAGAAATAATTTTTAATAGTGTAAAAAATAACCATTGTGTTTATTATGCGTTTTTAACCGCATATCATACTGGACTTCGTATATCTGAGGTATTTGGACTAACTTGGGAAGATATAGATTTGGAAAATAAAAAAATTCACGTTAGAAGAAATATTGTAAAAAAGAATCAAGCTGGAGGTACTAAAAAAAGACACATAAGTGGAAATTCAACAACAGTTTGGTATTACGGGACATGTAAAACAGTTAATAGTTATCGAATAATAGATATAGGGGATACTTTGGTAAATGCTTAAAAAAAATATAAAGAAGAACAAGAAATATTTAAAGAGATGTATGGTGATATGTATATGAAACATTACAAAAAAATAGTGGATAATCCATATACAAAAAAACCAGAAACGAAAATAGTTAATGCTTATGCTGAAATTGAAGTTGCATTACCCGAAGCTCATTTGGTATTTTTAAAAGATAATGGAATATTTGAAGGTACAGATAGTTGTAAATACGCATTCAAAGTAATTCATTACCAATTAGGAATCCCATGTAGATTTCATGATTTTCGAGATACTCATGCTACAAGATTGATTGAGGCAGGAGCAGATATAAAAGCTGTATCAAAAAGACTGGGGCATAGTACAGTTGAATTTACTTACAATATTTACGTAAGAGTTACAACAAAAATGGAGGAAGAAGTTGTTAGTAAGTTTGAGGCTTATGTAGCAGCATAAATTGTATTAATGTAGTATAATAAAAAGAAAAGGAGATTAAGAATAATGTTTATAAATGCTTTGTTTGACGCAATAGTAAATGGAGAGATATAGATTTTGAAAACAATAGTATTGCTATTTCAAATGATGAAATTGATATTTATTAAGAGCTTGAATGTAGCTCTTTTTATTATGTAATGAAAGGAAAAGGTGATGAAGTATGGTATTTAAAATTGAGAAAAATAAGAATTATACTGTGATGAGTAATCACCATTTAAGAAATAGGAATTTATCACTAAAAGCTAAAGGATTATTGTCATTTATGTTGTCATTGCCTGAAGACTGGGATTATTCTTTAAATGGATTAGTTAGTGTCAGTAAAGAAAGTAAAAAAGCAATTCGATCTATACTAAATGAACTGAAAGAAAATGGTTATTTAGTTGTTGAACAGACTAGAGGAGAAAAAGGACAATATAAATATAATTATATTATTTATGAAGAACCATTAGATATTAAGAAGGAGAAAGATAATCCAGATACCCAAAAAGGGAATACCGCTGAAGGAGATGTTGAAAAGGATACCCAAATAAGTACTAATAAACAAAATACTGAAAAAGAAATAGATAAAATAGATAAAACCATTCCTCATGAAGAAAAAATCAATTTTAAATCTAGTAAAAAAAAACACACATATTAACAAAAGATATTATTAAACGAAAATATATAAAAAGTAATGATATAGAACAAGGAAAATATGATAAATTCTTTAAAAATCTTTTAGAAGAGTATGATTTGGATGATGTGGTTACAATCTTGCATTATGTTATTAAGAGTGTTAAAAGTAGAGATTTTAGAGATGAGAATGGTAAAAAAATAAATAATAGATTTGGATATTTGAAAAAATCAATATTAGAAAATATAGATAAATTTAAAAATAATGAGATTGAGTGGGATGAAGAATTAGGCTGGTTTAAGGAGACAGTAGATAATAGTAATTTATATGAACAAGATAAAGAATTAGACTATGACTACTAAAATGCACTATCCTATCTATAAAAGTATGCAAAAAAATGATATAATTAACTCACAGATAAATAGTAATTTGTCGAACAGATAGGAGTGGTAAATATGTCAAAATGGTTTAAAGAGCATAAAAAAACAATAGGATGGATAATAATCCTAATAGGTATAGTTGTTGCTTGTGCAATAAATTTATTGTGGTAAATTACAATTTGAAAGTGAGATGTAATTATGGATAAGAAAAAAATTATGAATTGGTTAATAGCAATCATAGTGGCTATTGTGTATTTAACAGTAAGTCTTATATTTGATATATGGGCATTCTCTTGGCTTATATGGGTTGCTTATGCAATTTATAGATTTATCGCAAAATAGAAAAAATTACAATTTAGAATGGAGCAAGTATGAAAGAATTTTTGTAAAAAATTAGAATTCCTGATAGAAGTCTAAAAATAAGTAGGAAAATATTAAATACAAGTTCAATATTTTTATTAGGAATAATATTGGGGATATTTTCTAAATGGCTAGATAATTTAAGCATTGATGATACAATATGGTGGAAACATATATTTGGAATATTAGATTTAAGAAATGTATTTTCTTTGTTTGGAATATGGATCTTTATTGCTGCTACCATTTCAGTATTTAGTAAGACACCATTAAGAGCAAGTTTGAATGTATTTTTGTTTTTTGTAGGTATGACAGTAAGTTACCATTTATATACAATTTATTTTAGTGATTTTAATCCTAAAAACTATATGATGATTTGGTATGGAATAACTATGATAACACCAATACTTGCCTTTATTTGTTGGTATGCAAAGGGAAAAGAAAAAATATCAATTATTATTAGTAGCATAATCCTTACTATAATGTTAATATCATCTTTTAGTATAGGAGTTGGGTATTTTTATTTTAAAAGTATAATTGATACTATTTTGTTTATAGGAACAATATTAGTGTTATATGTAAATCCTAAAAATAGTGTTTATAGTTTGTTAATAGCATTATTATTAGCTTTTGCATTTAGAATTTTAGTATAACACAAATTACAATTTATGGAGTTGATAGTTTATGAATAAAGAGATATTGTTATTAAATATAGATAAAGTTCATACTACAAAAATGGGTATAGATAGAATTAAGAAAAATCTTAAACTAGATACAAATGATGTAGTTGATTATTGCAAAAATAAAGTTTTAGATAAAAAATGTAATATATATAAACAAGGCAAGAATTGGTATTGTGAAATTGATAATATAAAGATAACTATTAACTCATACAGTTATACGATTATTACAGCACATACTATTCACTAAATTACAAT
>CANORV010000005.1 GCA_947569245.1 uncultured Mycoplasmatota bacterium
ATAAGTAATGTTTTACATTTGATTCTGTTACTTCTAATTCTTTTGATATTTCTTTTATCGAATAGTTATTATAATAATAAAGATAAAAAATTTTTGAAATTATTACTTTTTTAGTTTTTAAATACTTCCACACTTTTTTTATTTCTTCTTTAGTTAATATAATATTTTCAATATTAATATCTGATTTTATATCACTTATTATTTCTTTGTCATTATTATTTGAAAATAAAGATATTATTTTATTCTTGTATTTAAATCTATAGTAATCTTTAATTTTGTTTTTACTAATGGCAATTAAATATGCTTTTGGATCTAGTATTTTCTCGTTTTTATTTAGCTTTTTATATAATTCAATATAAATATTTTGGACTATATCTTTTACATCTTCGATATTAGAACAGTTACATACTACATAGGTTAAAATATCTTGATAAGTCATATAATAATACTCATCAAACTGTTTTAAGGTTTTTATGGCCATTTTATCACCTCATTAATATAGTCGTTTATTTTTATAAAAAGTTCCATAAATTTAGAAAAAAAAGATATAAATATATAACTATTTACATCTTAAAATATAATTATAATTTGTTATCTTATAAAAAATAATAAGTCTAATATATTGGCTAAGTTATTTTTAAACCATTCACTTAATTGATATAATCTTATTATACTTCCAATAATCATACATGTATTAAATATACATAATAGTAACCCTAAAAATCCGTCTGGTTTTTCAAATAAAAAAATGTGTAAAATAAATCCTGATAAACTCATAATTAGTAATATTTCATATAAAATTATTTTCTTTTTTTAATAGATTCTTTAGTCATTTTCATAATTTTACCTCTTTTATAATTATTACAAATTTTTTATAGCATTTCTAATTTTCATTAATGTAATCATCAAAAAATATCTATTCTTTAGAAATTCATACAAAAGTTATTTTAATTATATCACTGTCTTAAAAATTAATCATTATTTTTCTTTTTTTTATGATTAATTTAGATTGCAATTAACGTTATTTCTGTTGGATAAAGTGGTGATGAATTATATCTTAAATATAATTTGTAATCACTATTAAAGTCTTTAATCATCCTAGCTATTTTATATAAGTCTTCATTGTTATGATAAACTGATATAAGTAATTTAGGATGAGTATTTAATATATGATTTTTTGCTCCTTCTAAGGCTTTTTGTTCCATACCTTCAATATCCATTTTTATAAGAGTTATCTCATCTTTGATATCATTATCGAGAGTTGTTACAACAATTTCTCCATCTTCTTTATTAATCAAGGTGTTTGCTGATAAACTTTCTTCATTATTATTTACAGTCATTACTGTATCCTCGTTTGAAATTCCCTTTAACCTATATTCAATATTATTATAATTTTTTAAGTTTTCTTTTAGTGTTTCAAAAGTACTTAGAGTAATTTCATAACAGTATATTTTTTTATAGGAATTTTCTCCATAATTATCTATATAAGATAAAACAGTATCTCCAGTATATGCCCCAAGGTCCACTATTACTTCATTATTGTCACATTTTACAATATCCAAATCAAAATAGTCATCAAAAAGATTTTCCTTGGTACGACTTGTTGTATAAAAATCATATTTATACCAATTATTTAAGATTGAAAATAAAGTTTTTTTAGAACGATAATCACAAAGGTTATTATAAAGCCATACAAAATCATCAATATGATTATATAATACACTTGCTTTTAACTCTATTTCTTCATAATTTTGATTATTAATATCAAGTTTTCCCCAATATCCAAATTTGTTAAAGAAATCCATAAAGCTTTGTTTTGTTTCTAGTGGTATTTTATCAAAATGTTCTCTTATTTTATGATAAATTTCTTTTTCAGTTAAGGCTTTTATTTCACTTACTAAATCTTGAAACTGTCTATTTATTATATTTGTATTCAAAAAAATCACACTCCCATTAATTTTATGAGTAAGTGTGTTTTTTTATTATTATCTTACTAATTCATTATCTCCTTAGTTATTTCATTTCTATTTTTTTCTTTCCACCCATGTAAGGTTGCAATGCTTTTGGTACTTTTATTGATCCATCTTCTTGATAGTTATTTTCAATTACGGCAATTAATCCTCTTGGTGTTGCAACTACTGTATTATTTAACGTGCTTACATAATATGTTCCATTTTCACCTTTAGTTCTAATACCTAATCTTCTAGCTTGAGCATCCCCAAGTGTTGAACATGAACCAACTTCAAAATATTTCTTTTGTCTTGGACTCCATGCTTCAACATCACAAGATTTTACTTTTAAATCAGCAAGATCTCCACTACAACATTCAAGTGTTCTTACTGGGACATCTAAACTTCTAAAAAACTCTACTGTGAACTGCCACATTTTATTATACCAATCCATAGCTTCTTCTTCTTTACATAAAACGACCATTTCTTGTTTTTCAAATTGATGAACACGGTATAATCCTCTTTCTTCTATTCCGTGAGAACCAACTTCTTTTCTAAAACATGGAGAATAGCTTGTCATAGCAATTGGTAAATCATCTTCCTTAACAATTTGATCTTTAAATTTACCAATCATTGAATGCTCACTTGTACCAATTAAAAACAAATCTTCATTTTCTATTTTATACATCATAGCATCCATTTCTTCAAAAGACATAACTCCACTAACAACATCACTTCTAATCATGAATGGTGGTATACAGTATGTAAAACCTTTATCAATCATAAAATCTCTAGCATAACTAAGCATAGCAGAATGAAGTCTTGCTATATCTCCAACTAAATAATAAAAACCATTTCCACTAGTTCTTCCAGCACTTTCCTTATCAAGACCATTAAAATTATCGATGATATCAGCATGATATGGAATTTCATATGTTGGTACTACTGGTTCACCAAATTTTTCAATTTCAACATTCTTAGAATCATCTTCTCCTATTGGAACACTTTCATCAATTATATTTGGAATTAACATCATTCTTTGTTTAATTTCTTCCTGAAGGCGTTCTTCCTCTTGTTCTAAGTTTTCTAATCGTTTATTTATTTCTACTACTTCTTCTTTTTTCTTATTTGCCTCTTCCTGCTTTTTATCACGCATTAAAACACCTATTTCACTACTGATTGTGTTTCTATTCTTTCTTAAATCATCTGCTTCTTGTTTTACTTTTCTATTTTCAATATCTAAACTAGCTACCTCATCTACTAAAACTAGTTTTTTATCTTGAAACTTTTTCTTTATATTTTCCTTTACTAATTCTTTGTTTTCTCTTATTAATTTAATATCAATCATTTTTACACTCTCCTTATTTACAATTAAAAAGCCCTAGTATCCTTTATAAAGGAGTGACTAGAGCACGGTACCATCCTAAGTTTAACTTAATTAGTGATAACGGATTAATCCGGAACTGATTAGGTTCTCAAATCAGGAAGTAGATTAAATAAGTCTATGCTTAGTTTTCACCATAATACTAAGTCTCTTAATTCATAAATCTTATTATTGGTTTCCTTCAAACGATTTAATATTATTATAAGTAAATTTAAGCAAATTATCAATACAAATTAACAAATTTTTAAAACTTTATAATTTTTAAATATTTTTTTCTAACTCTAAATCTTTTTGAAGACCTTTTCTGAAAAAGTGAGTCAGTCTTTCTAAAATATCCTCATCTTCTACTAAAGATACATCTATTTCATCATTTAAATATTTTTCTTCAAATATTAAAAAGGCCTCACTTAAATCTTTTTTACTTTTAGTCAATCTATTAACAAATAAAAAGCTTCTATTTTTGTACTTAGCATGATCGAAAACTAAATATGAACTACTATCTTCTAGAGTTATTATTTTGTTTATCTTGCTTTGCATTACTTACTTCTCCCTTCATGACTTTCTTTACTTTGTGAAGAATACGAATTAATAGTTTTTAAAGAAGGTGAAGCTGACTTAATAAGTATATTTTTTAACTCTAACAGTTCTTCCTTCTTATGTTTCATTTCATCATTATTATCTTCATTTTTATCTTTAGTATTCTTATTTACTTTTTCATATACATCTTCTAAATTAGCATATGTAACTACTCCATCATCTGTTGATAGAGCAATAGCCGTTTTGTTATAGTCTAAGTTATCAGTTAAATATGTTTCCTGAATGTTATGATCGATATCTTCTACAAAAACTGTTTCCTGAAAAGTAGCAAGTTCTCTTAATTTGTTTCTTTCTGTAACAATAGCATTCTCACGATTAATAGCATCTGTTATTGTTTGGTATAAATTTTCAGGAAGATTTTCTCCTACAATAGTACCTAATATAGTATCACTTTGAAACCTGTTGTTCTTCTTATTAATATCTAGCTTAATAAGAAATAATTTTGCTGGTCCTTGTTTAGTGGACATTTTTTGTAATAATTCATTACTGGCATCTTCTATTGCTTGTACTTTCATATCATCCCTCCAAGTATAACTTAATTATACTTTATTTTAAGTATTATGGGTAGTTAATTTAATTGAATTTATGATAAATAATGTCAAGTAGATACTTACTGCTGGGCTAAGAAGAACATGTCCTGCTAACAATGATGTAACTAGTAATAGAGAAATTCCTAAAAAGTATGATAAACATTCATCTTTTCTTCTTCCATCTAACATACTAAATAATGAAAGATAGGCTTCTTTTAAAAGAATAATTACTGGTAGAAAATAAATTATAAAACCAACTAAACCATGTCTATATAAAATATCAAAAATATCCATTTCAATAAACTTAGTATTTATATTATCAGTTGCATAGTTTTCAATATAACCTATTCCTAGAAGTTGTTCAGTAATGGTTGATTTTTGATAATTATTTCTTGTTTTATTTAAAAAAGTTAGACGATCACTAAAGATAAAACGATCAATAAGTTCTGGTTTTGTAACAACATCTGTTACTTTTTCTACACCGAGAAATTCTAAATGAAGTTTTATATTTTTATAAAAGTTAGTTTTAGGTAAAATAAAACTTATAAAGCAAATAAGAGATACTATTATAATTAAAGTATACGAAATTATTCTTTTAAAGTTGGTCTTTTCATTATTATATAAATATAATATAAAGTATGATAGTATCGTAATTAGTAATGATAAAATGACGATTTTACTACCTAGGTTAAATAAAACTATAAAAGTAAAAATTATTGTAAATATTTTCTTTATTTTACTCTTTTCACTCTTTAAATATATAGATAAAAAAGGCATTAATCCAACGAAAATAGCACTTATTTCGTTTATTGATTGAAACCATCCTATTATGCCACTTTTTCCTTGAGTGTATCCGTTAAAAGATGTCTTAGTAATAGTTGGAATAATAATTAAAATCAAATAAATTAACATAACTTTAATAAAGTCTATACTTGATATAGATTTTTTTTTATTTTGAAATATTTCATATAGCATAATTAATAGTAATGGAAAGTAAAAGGCTCTTAGTAAATTTTTTACTTCATAAACGATTGCTTCTTGACCCTTAATTAAAAGAATCATTGTACTAAATAGTATCATGTAGATAATTATCATGATAAAGTATTTTAAATATCTTTTTTTGTTTCTCATTACAAACAAATAATAATAAGTTATAAAGAAGAGAAATAGCATTCTAGCTATTACACCAAATGTTATATCTATTTTAAAAAGATTAATGGATAATGATGTTAGTAAGTCTATTATAGGTTGAAGAAACAAAAAAAGATAAAGTATTTTTTCTATGTTTTGTTCTAAAAAAACATTTATCTTTTTCATATTATACCTTCTTGATCTTCACTTGTCATATTAGAATAAGTCATTCTTAATTTTTCAGTGAATCCTTCTTCTATTTTGTTTATTGCTATAATATTTAGTGTCTTTTTAGCACTTTCTATTTGACTTTTTTTATCATTTGAACTACTAAGTGGTAATTTTTCCATTTCTTTTTTTATATTAAATGCAAGTTGGTTTAAGATGTCATCTTCACTTGATAAATCATTTTGTAAAAAGACTTCATAGATAAAGACAACAGTTTCTAAGTTTTTAGCATGTTTTAAGTCTTCTAATACCTCATTATACAAAGCTTTTTTCTGATCAATATTAGATTGATTTTTATTATATAATTGCTGTTCTTCTTCAAATTTAGAAACAAGTTCTCCGTCATTAGAAAAATATGGGGAGATTTTGGTTGTTAAGATCTTAGAATTTTTATAATAGATTCTCATCTTTTGGTGGAAGCTTTCAAGACTAGTTTGGTCCATTTTTATTGGTAGAGCTCCATAATATGAACAAAAGGCTTCTATTTCTTCTAAAGTTAGATTCCAATTTAATGTTTTCATCCAATCTTCACTGTTATTTATTTTGTTCATTAATGAAAGAATTATTAAACTGGATTGATTTATCAATTCGTCTTTCATATAAACACCTCTATTCTTATTTATATTTTTCTTTATTTTTATAATAGTTACTAAGTATTATCTCATCGTTTATTTTTATTTTAGTATTTACATATTTACTCATTTTCTTAACATATTCCATAGTCTCTTCGTTAGCATTTTTTAAATTATTTGAATAAATTTTTCCATCATAGAAGCTTCCATCTGGAAAGTAGATAAAGTTTTCATGGTTTTCTGAGAAGACATCTGTTGCCATATAATTATTTAAATTGTAGTCTAGACCAAAAAGATTAGCCAATGTCGGTAAGATATCTGCTGTATCCATAAGTGTGTCTATATCTTGATGTTTTATGTCCTTACTCCATATTATAAATGGAACGTTTTGAAGAAGATTAGTATCAGTTGTCTTTTTTTGTTTTTTGACATAATCTTGGTTATCATAACCATAAGTATAATGATCTGTAAATAATACAATAACAGTATCATCTAATTTCTTATCTTTTTCTAATCGATTTAGTAACAATCTTAAAAATTCATCATTTGTTTTTACAAGGTTTCTGTAACATGAAAGTTCTTTGTCATTTTTAATATTTAAGTTATAGGGATTATTACTACAATTGTCGTTTGTATCATCATATGGAACATGAGGTGTATAGGTTGTAACTAAAGTCATGAATTTATCACTATTAGGGGCTATTATATTATAAGTGTAGTCATCAGTTGCAAGAGTTGTATCTTTAAAGTACTTACTACTTTCTAATTTCTTATTTTTATCATCTAATAAGGCATAGTGTTTTTCATAGCCAAAGGCAAGATGAAGATTACTTCTATTATAATAGTTTCCACTATTTGCGTGTATTGAGTTTACAGTGTATCCTTTTTCTTTAAAAAGATTAGGTAAAGAATATTGATAGTCATTTTTATCAAAATTATAAATAGCTTTAGTGTTACCTACAGAGTATAAGCCTGTATTTACTGCAAATTCTGAGTTAATAGTTTGACCTGAACCAAATGCTGGTGCATATCTATTAGTAAAATTTAACCCTTCATTTGCTAGTTTTAGGATAGTTGGTGTTACTTCTTCTGATAAAATCCAGTTATCAACACTTTCTAAAAGAATTAGTATTAGATTTTTATCTTTAAATTTATTAGTATATTTATTGGTTAATGTTTCTTTTTTATTATTATCTAAGTAAGTATTTATATCGTTTATATATTTTTTGTTGTTATTTATAAATTGGTCTTTTATATATAGATATGTACTTCTAAACATTAATTCATACATACCTGATACTTCTAAACTTTTAGTTTGATTATTAAAATCATCATAAACATTTCGTGGTTTAAAAGCTGCATCCCAGGCAAGTGGATCTTCAGCTTTTTTTCCAAGTCTATTTATAGCTAGAAATCTAGTTAATGGAACAATTATAATAATAATTAATACGATAGTTAGGTAGTATTTTTTAGTTCTTTTTAGATTAATACTTCTAATTATTAAACAAGCTATTACGGTTAAAGTTATAGATATAATTATCATAGCAATTACTTTAAAATCTGTTTTATTGATGGCATAACCTAGGTATCCTTCTGCTTCTTTTCCTAGAAGGATATCACTAAAGGCAAAGAAACGATCAAGAATTTTCATGTGAAGCGTTTGGGCAAGAAGTAAAATATTAGCTAAAATATTACTAATTGCTAAAAAGATAATGCTTCCCTTTTTAGGTAGTAGATAGATTATTCCAATAATTATTATGATATAGCTTAATGTAAAAAGATTCGGAGCTAAATGTGTATATTTATAAAAGGCTATGTATGAAAAACCAAATCTACGTAAGTATATATCAATTAAACCGAAGGATAAACTGATAAATACTATAAGTAAGATATTTTTTACATAATTATTTTTAAAAAAAGATTTGATTTTATTTTTTAATAATTCTATTTTTTCCAACTTTATCACCTTGTGTTAATTATATCAGAAAACAGACTATCATTCGACACTTTTTCAAATATTTTTCAAATTAATTGTTTATATAATTATTTATTTATTATATAATTGTAGTGTAAGGTGGTTAAGATATGAAGAAAAATATTTTTAAAGATGATACTTCTAAGACTAATGATAATACAAGGATTTCTAAAATGATAACATATATTCTTTTATCTCTTTCGTTAGTTTCTACTGTTAGTTATTTTATTTATACAGTTATAACAAGTCAGAATATAGTAGATCAAATGGCAACAATTATAAGTATTTCAATTATGGCTATTTTTTCGATTTTTTTTATTATAACTTCTCTTTATGCTGATAATAGAAAGGGTCGAGTTTTTGTAAGTATTGCTTCTTTATTACTTACTAGTTATAGTGGTTTTAATTTACTTATTAGTTGTGATATTTTAAAATTACCAACACAAGAGTTTATGCTTGATTTTACTGGTAAGCAATTGGTGGAGGTTGTTAATTTTGCTAAAGATAATAAAATAAGTCTTGAACAGGTTTATGAAAATAGTGAGACTATTGATGAATATGGTATTATAAATCAAAATGTAACTCCTGGTACATTATTAAAGAAAGTTGATAAAATGGTTGTTACAATAAGTAGTGGTCCTAGTAATGATAAGGAAGTTGTTGTTCCTAATATGTTAGGTTGGCAGGTTGATCAAGTAATTGAGTTTATTGATGATAATCATTTGTCTAATGTAAGTATTGATTTTATTGTTTCTGATCAGGAAGCTGATACGATAATTGAACAAAGTATGTCTGGTAATATAAAAAGAAATGCTGAACTTAAGTTTGTTGCTAGTTTAAATAGTGTGGAATCTATTAAAATGACCGATTTAGTTGGATTAGATACTTTTCATGCTATTACTTGGATTAAAAGAAGTAATTTAAAGTATGAGATTACTTATCAGTATAGTAGTAAGGTTGATAAGGGTTATGTTATTAGCCAAAATATAAAAAAGGGAGAAACTGTTAAAACTAGTGATACTGTTGTAAAGATAGTTGTTTCTAAGGGTGCTAAAATAAAGGTACCTGATTTAGCTAATATGAGTGTTGAGGAATTAACTAATTGGGTTGTTGAAAACAGTTTGAAGATTGTTTTTGAAGAGGCTTATGATGAAAGTGTTGCTATTGGAAAAATCGTTAGTAGTAATTTTATTGAGGGAAATGAGATTGAACAAGGAACACTTATTAAGATAGTTATTTCTAAGGGTGTTTTAAAAATGGAAGAGTTTACATCTTTTAATGATTTTAAGGCTTGGGCTGATAGTAATGGTATTGTTTATAATACTGAGTATCAATTTAATGATAGTGTTAAGAGTGGTAATATTATAAAGACTAGCCATAATAAGGGTGATGTAATAAAAAATAATGATACGATTGTTGTTTATGTTTCACAGGGTGCTAGTGTTACAATACCTAATTTTGTCGGTAGTAGTAAAAGTAGTATTGCTAGTAAGTGTTCTAGTGTTGGATTAAATTGTAAATTTACTTATGGTGGTTATAATAATTCGGTAGCTAAGGATATTGCAACTGGTCAGTCAAAAAGAAAAGGTTCAGTTGTTGGACGTGGTACTTCAATTACAATTACATTAAGTAGTGGTAAACCTGGTACATGTAGTGCCCGTATTCAAGAAAGTTGGCTTGTTCCTGGAAATGCTAGTGCTTCTATTCAAAGTGTTAAAAGTAAACTTAGTAGTCAATGTCCTGGGGTTAATTTTAATGTAGTTGGTAAAGCTCATAATACTGCAGCTGTTGGAATAATTCATCCAGATTCACCAATAAAGGGAGAGCCATATAATTTTGTACAAGGTCAAACTTATACTGTTTGGATAGTTCAATAGCATAAAGAAAAAGGATTCTTAAAAAATTAAAATGTAACCTATAAAGTGGACTATAAAAAAAGAGAGCCATACTTTATAGGTTTTTATTATGTCTTGATGTATAATATAAGAAAGTTGGTGAAAAAAGTGACAAAAGTATTATTTACAGATATGCAAGTAAAAAAATTGAGCAAAAATAAATGGATAAAAAATGTTACTAATAAGGGAATAACTTATACTGACGAATTTAAAATAAAACTAGTAAAAGAAACTAAGGATTATAAAAAGTTTCCAAGAGATATTTTTAAAGAATGTGGTATAGATCCTGACATTGTAGGAAAAATTCGTATTGAAAAATCTGCTTATAGATGGAGAAATCAATATAAAAATACAGGAGAATTAAAAGACACAAGAAAAGGTTCTTCTGGAAGAACTTTAGAACGTGAATTATCATATAAAGAAAAATTAGAACGTGCTGAAGCTAAAATAAAATTACTTGAAGCAGAAAACGAATTATTAAAAAAAAACGAAATGATAGAAATGGGACTTTTAACCGATATCAAATCAATATCAAGTTTGAAGTAATTAAGTATGTTATAGATAAGTATAAATTAAGAAATATGACTTCATATTTATGTGCTTGTATAGGAGTATCGAAATCCGGTTATTATAACTATTTAAGTAACGAAAATAGAAGAATGAAAAGAGATAGAAAAGACAGAGAAGATTTTGAATGGATACTAAAGGCTTACAAATTTAAAAAACGTAAAAAAGGATCAAGACAAATAAAAATGGTTTTAGATAATGAATTTGGTATTCATTTTAATCTTAAAAAGATAAGAAGATTAATGAGAAAATTTGGACTAAAATGTCCAATTAGACAAGCTAATCCTTATCGCAGAATGATGAAAGCAACTAAAGAACATACAACTTGTGAGAATATTGTAAATAGAGTTTTTAAAACAGGAATACCTTATAATATTTTATTAACTGATATTACTTATCTATTTTATGGTAACAAGAAAAAATGTTATTTATCTACAATTAAAGATGCCGAAACAAATGAAATTATAGCTTATTATATTAGTGAAAATATGACATTAGATATTTCATTAGAAACTGTTAAACAACTCCATAGAAAAAGAAAAATTGTTCTATCAGAAACAGTTAAATTACATTCTGATCAGGGAGTCCATTATACAAGTCCAAAATTTCATGAATTATTAAAAAAATATAATATTCAACAATCCATGTCTAGAAGAGGTAATTGTTGGGATAATTCACCTCAAGAATCATATTTTGGACATATGAAAGATGAATTAAATTTAGATACTTGTTTTACTTTTAGAGATGTATGTAATGAAATAAAAGATTATATAGAATATTATAATAATTTTAGATATCAATGGAACCTAAAAAAGATGACTCCTGTACAATACAGAAATCATCTTCTATCTTCCATTGCTTAGACTCTCTTTTTTATTTAGTCCTTGACAATGGGGGTCATTTTAATCAGTTGAATCCTTTTTTTATTATTCTAAAATGATAACTGGAATGGATCTGCACTGGTTCCTGTACCCGATATGATTTTGATATTTTCAGCTAAATATAGTGTTGGTTTTTGTGGTACAGATACAATAACTCCTCCATAATGAATACGACCTGAAGTTGAATCTATAGAAACAACTAATCCACTAGTAGACATAATGGTTAAAAATTGCATTTTCGGGGTATGTAGCCAAGAACTTTTACCACAGTTTCCATAATTATTCATCCATCCATCAATTAGCGTTCTATTTAAACAATTAGTTCGTCCAGATAAACTACCATTGCCATATGTTGCAAAAGCAAAATCTGAGGGATATGGTAGAGCAATTTTACCAGCCCATGTCGATGAGTATCCTCCACTGACAGTTCTTTCCCTACTATAATATTGATTTACTGTTAAATCTTCCTTAAGATCCACTCTTCCAATAGTCCAGATTGCATTATCTACCTTCTCCTTAGTTTCATCTGAAAACGATTCATAATATGTTTCATTAAGATACGTTTTTAATGGTGCTGTTGCCCAGTTATTATTATTAGCACTATTCCATGCCATATTACCAATAGATGTGCTTCTTATTAATTTTAGTCTACTTGTCTTATTTCCTTGTCCATCTAGTATGTTATTAAAACTTCCAATAATTCTCCATGATTCATTATTAAATGTTACATAGTTATTTGGATTTGGTCCTATATATCTTATATTATTGTCTACTGTTTTATCATAAACTAGTTCACCTAATCTGATGTTTTTACTTACTACTTCACTCATGTTTTCAAACTCATCTTCTATCTTAACATAGACATCATTAACTCTTAAATTAGCTAGTTGTTTTATTACCTCTACTCCATTTCCATAAGTTACTTCACTACCATTTTTTAATAGAAAAGTTGCACTTGATGACTTAGTCCATACCTCTCCATCTTTACTATAATAGTATGCTGCTATTCCACTGTTATCATCTGTTGAAGTACTTGCATCTACTAGTATTCCCTCATCTGTTTCTGTTGTTGTAAAGTTAACTACTGGTGGGGTTCTATCTATTTCCTTTGGATAACTTTCTCCAGTTATTGTTATCTTACTTTTTAATGTCTTCTCCATATATGCATCATTAGCTGGTGTATCTTCATCCATCCATAGTCTTAAATCGTATGTTACACTTTCATCCTGACCTAGATACCCTTTCTTTAAAGTATATGAATGGACTGCATTATCTAGTGTTGTTTCTATCTCCAAGTTAGATGTCAAAATAACTGGTTCCTTATCGTTTATCATTGTTTTTATATAATTTAAATCCTCAAATGTTGTTGTATCAAGTACTTCTAAATTAACCTGATATGCGGCATTTGTCTTACACATATTTCTTAATGTAAATTGATAAGGTACTAGTTTTTTACCTTCTTCATCTACAATTGGAATTGCACTTTGAATATTAATTGGACTATTATCAGTATACTCAATTCTTAAACAAGAGGATGTTAATTCATTCTCATCTTCTTGTTTTAATACAATTCTCCATATGGCAAAACTAGTACCTAATATTATTGTTGTTAAAGTTATTAATACTGGGAGTATTACATTTCTATTTGTAAAGTACCCCCCCCCCAGAATCGATTTTTAATTATTTTTTCTTCACTTTTCATAATTAATCACTCCCATATTTTTACTATTTAATTTTACATCATAATACAAATAATATCAATACAATTTTCTTACATTGACAATATATATGGATCTGTACTTGCTCCTGTTCCTGATATGATTTTAATGTCTGACTTTAGATATAAGGTTGGAATTGCAGCATTAAAAACATAATCAGATCTAGCACCATCAGTTACGTCTGTTGTGGGACCACAACCTAATTGATTATACGGATAATCATATGCATAGTACCAACTTTGCCTTTTTACTCCAGGGGTCATTGTCCATATTTTATAAGTTTTTCCATAATATGTCATTGATATTATCCAATTACTTGATACACAATTATCTCTATAAGACATATCATGGATTTGATAGCTAAGACAAGTGTTACGTCCTTCTACACTTCCTCCACTTGTTGCAAATCCTAAATCTGATGGATATGGTAATCCAATACTACCTTGCCAAGGTTCAAAATATTTTCCTCTTTCTACATTATAAAAGTTTAAAGATGTATAGCTGTAATGTTCATAATCATTTACCCTATTTCCCGCACCTAAACTCCATAAAACATTATTATCAATCATCAACTTACTCTCTTCTTGCATTGAATTTAGATAATTATTATTTAATGTATTTTTTAACTCGGCATATGCCCAGTTACTTTGATTTATGTTTAAACTATCAGAACCAAAACGAACTCTATAATGTGATGGAGCACTCCTTATAAGTTTTATTCTACTTGTTTTATTTCCTGTACCATCATCAGTATTATTCATAACACCTATTATTCTCCATAATTCATTATTAAAACTAACATAATTACTTGGATCTCTACCTATATATCTTAAATTATTATCTACTGTATTGTCATATGCTAAATCTGTTATTCTAACACCTTTTTTTACTACACTACTCATATTATCAAATTTATCTTCTACTTTAACATAAACTTCTGTAACTTTTGTTAATGCTAAACCTTTTATCGTATCTACTGCACTACCATATTTTATCTCTGTCTCTTCTTCTGTAAATGTATGGACATCATCACTTGACTTAATCCAAGTCTTCCCATCTAAACTATAATAGTAATTAACTATTCCACTATCATCATCTGTTGAAGATGATGCATCAACAATTACCCCAGTTTCTGTTATTGTTGTTGTAACATTTGCAACAGGTGGTGTTTTATCTATACTTTTTACATAACTTGATATTACTGTTACTTTACTTCTAAACAACTTATTCATCGTATCGACACTTGCTGGTGTATTATCTCCCATCCATAGTCTTAAGTTATATGTTACAGATGTATTTGCCTCTAGTGACCCTTTCTTTAACTTATATGATTTAGTTGCACTTTCTATTGTTTTTTCTACCTCACTATTACTTGTTAGAATATTTGGGGTATCTTCATTTAACATTAATTTGATATAGTCATTATTCATTAATGTAGTATCATTTAATACTTCTAAATTTACTTGATACATAGCATTTGTTGTACAAGTATTTGATATTGTAAACTCATAAGGTGTAAGTACCTTACCTTCTTCATCTGTCATTGGATAAGCATTTTCTAAAGTTATTGGATTCTTATCAGAGAACTCCACTTTAAAACAACTACTTGTAATTTGGTTTGTATCTGCTTGTTTTAATGTTATCTGCCAAATGGCAAAACTAGTACCAATTACTAGTACTAGTATTAAAAGGATACTAGGAATGACTACTTTATTATTTGTAAAGTACCCCCCCCCCAGAACCGATTTTTAATTATTTTTTCTTCATTTTTCATAATTAATCACTCCCATATTTTTACAATTTAATTTTACCATTTTTTTACTATTTGTTCAAGATACTTACTAAACTTTATATTTATTTAGATTTAATATTGTAAAATTCACATGAAATTTAACACAAATATTTTAACCAAATTAAAACTCTCTAAATCCTTACAAAATAAGAATTAAGAGAGATTTCATTTTATTAAGACCTTATTATTTAATTAGCAGTGCCTTTTTTTGACATCTTTTTTACCTTTTCCTCTGTATTTACTACCTCTACAAGTTTTTTTAAATAGGAAGATATAAAATCTTTTTCTTTAATTTCATCTTCTGATATGAATTTTTGCTTGAATTCATAAGAATCACCTTCTTTGTCATAATAGTAAATAACCATATTTTTAGTGTTTACTAGTATACTTTTACAATACTCCAAAAGTGCTAATTGTTCTTCATCAACCTCTGGTGGAAGTGCTAAAAATACAAGGTCATTTTCTATATTAATAGCAATAAAACCCAATTGTCCTGCTAAATCAATTATATAGTTATCACCCTTATCAAACCTTACATTTAAATTATTTCTATAACAAAATGACTTTATCTCAATATCACTCGTTGTGAACTCTGCTATCAATCTAACAGTAATAGGCTTTTCAGAAAGTGGTGACTCCTTTGATGTTATTATAATTGTTTCTCCATTTATTTTCATTTTAAATACCTCTTCTTTCAAGTTTTTTAAAGAGACTATAAACCTATAGTCTCCAATATTTGCTGATCACTACAATTAAGTAGTGATGATATAGTATATGTTTTTCTTTTTATTCTATTACTAACTCAATACGATATCTTTTATTGTCTACTCTTCTAATATATACATTTTTACCATTAATTGTTGTTTTAACATTTATTGTTTTAAACATTATATCATTTAACTCTCCATAATCTTCATTATTTTGAACCTTGGTTTTTAAATAAATAGCATAAACTCCACTACTTAAATCCTTTATATCAATAGTTGTATCAAACCATACTCTTGTTTTATCAAAGCCATCTGATACTTTCAAAGTTACCTGATAATCCCCGTTTGTTATACTTCCAACATTATATGTTTTTCTTTGAAAGTTTTCAATATTTTCAAGAACAAGAGTCCTTTCAACATTACTATTTGTAGAATAATTTACTCCAACATTATGACTTACTCCTCTTATTCGTAATTTGCTTTTATCAAAAGATAAATGAGTAAAAGAATTATACATTGTATCTATGGTTGGGGGATTAACCTTTGATATAAGTCCTTCATCTCTAATAGTTAATTCCATTGGCATACTTCTATCCAAATAATTCATCAGAAATTGGTATCCCCTAGTTTGGGCTGTATTTTTTCTTGTTATAGTTTTGTAAAACAAATTATTAAAGTTACGCCTTACCTTAAAATTATTTGTTGCTACTTCTACATATATTTGATAATCCCCTTGTTCTAGAAATGATAAGTCGAGTTTTGACTTAAACCAACCACCAGAATAATCATACTTAACCGCCTCATCCTGATTAGTCATAGTAAAACTACCTGTCCATTCATCTAGTTTATAATAATATTCTTTATTAGTTAACATATTTTTAAATATCATATAATTTTTAGTAGATGACTTTTTATTATCCATTCCTTGAATAGACAAATGACCACTTACGGTAACATCATTACCACTCATAGTTAATTCGTTAAAATAATAATTGTTGGCTGTTTTTTCTGTTAAATTAACATTTGGATTGCTTGGTAATATCGGAGACGTTGGCGTTGGTGATGGGCTTGGTGTCGGTGTTGGAGAAGGTGTTGGAGAAGGTGTTGGTGACGGACTTGGTGTTGATGTTGGAGAAGGTGTTGGTGATGGACTTGGTGTCGGTTTATTTCCTTCTTCTCCTTGATTTACTGGGTTTTCTAAGATATTATCAGTCTCTTTTACATTAACCTTACTAAAGTAAATGCTTGGTACATAAACTAGCATTTTACTCCAATCATAAGTATGTCTTGGATTACTTTTTGAGTCTCCAATATATTCTAGATTAGTAGGATCCAAAGTTGGGTCACTAGTAATTTGATACCAGATGGTACTACCTCCTACATTTGGTCCTTCTACCTCTTTTAAAATAACAACTGCCTGATTTTTTCTAGTAAATTTATAATATTTAGATGAAACTGGCAAATCATTTTTTGAAACTCCCTTATAAGCCTTAACTCCATCTGGGTAATCATTATTTAAAACAGCCTCTTGATAAGAATTATAATCCTGAAAACCATAATATTTGTCAAGTTCGTAATATCTTCCAGCTGCTTTTTCTGACCAATATGGGTCTGATGCATATTTGACATTTAAGCCTTGGTCTTTACTTCCTAAGTTACTTCCAAACCAACGCCAATCTCCTGGTTGAATATAACCATAACTTAACCAAGAGTATGCATAAGTATCAATACAGTCTTCAACACTTTTGTACATATCTGCAGATAATCCAGGTGATGAATCTACAGCATTTAGTCCAAATAAGTTATTTTTATTCATAGCTATATTACTAGTTCCATAAGCTGATTCATTAGCTCCAACAGAAAACATTAAAGCTAAGTTTATTCCATAATTATTTTGGGCATTTTCAAAGTACTTTCCACTATCATAGAATTTCGAGTTACTTGCAGTAAGTCTTTTTACATCTTTAATATATTTATCAATATCATCAGCTGTATAATTGCTTTTAGTTCGATAATTCAAATATAGGTAAAAGTTGTAATATGCATCTTTACTATTTACAGCATGTTCATAAGTATTTAATTTGTAGTCATTTAACATTGTTTTTAAATCATTATAAAAATATATCCCATCATAACTATAATATCTACCATAATTTAACATTGATGGTTTTTTACCATATTTATTGGTTAGTGTTGACTTATCACCATAAACATTTCCTGGTAAATTATGTGAAATATAATCCTCTTTAGTATTACTTACAAGTCCTACTTCATAATATGATGGACTTTTAACCCACGATATTGGAACTATTTCGTATTGCTTATATCCATAAGTAGTAGAATTTTGTTTATCATCTTCAAACCTATGAATCCATCCAGTAAATCCAGCTAATTTAATTTTGGCCTTTTTAGCATGATAATCGACTTCTAAAAGAGCTGCATCATCACTTCCTCCACCAGCTATATAAGTATAACTACTAGTATCATTTTTATTTTTATATAGATACGTTGTTGTAGTTTTTTGTTCATAATCAATAAGGGCATATTTGGCATTAACAATTACTCCGCCTTCAATTATAATAAGGTTATCACTACCGTCCTCAACTGACTGATTCATATTATTTAAAGCCTCATCATATGTGTCATAACAAGCCTTATTAGAAACTGAACCATCAGAATTAGCATAGGCTAGTTCAAAAGGTTTAGTATTACAAAAGTTTCTATTTAATAACTCTTTTGGACTCATAGCATTTACTGATACTGGAAAAGAGATTAACCCGAATAGAAATATTAAGTAATTTATTTTTTTCAAAATTAAACCTCCTTTTCTGTTTATATTATTATAACATTTTTTTTAAATTTAGTATAGTAATCAAATATATTTATAAAATTTGACTGTCTTAATTGACTAATTTAGTAAAATTTTTACTTATGTTAAAATTCTACTTTTTTCTTTATATATTTGACATTTTTACGTTACAAATTATGTCAAATTTGTAATTTTTATCGTTCTTCTTATGTTATTTATATAATATTTGGTTATAATATAAAATGAGAGTGATGATATGACAAATAGAAATAGTACAAATAAAAATAATACTTCTAGTTCTTCTAAAAGCAGGACAACTTCAAATAAAGTTTCTAATAAAAGAACCTCTAAGAAGAAAAAAAACAAGCTTAATCTTCTAAATATTATGGTATTTTTAAGTATTATTGCTAGTTTTTATTTTATTTATCAGGTTATGCTTCTTGGTCCAATTGAGAAAACAATAAGATATATAGTAGTTTTTATTATAGTATTAATTAATATTTTTATTTTTATAAAGAATAGTAAATTGCTTAACTCAAAAAGAAAGAGTCTAAGTAATAATTTATTATTTTGTCTATTAACTTTTATCTTTATAGTAGTTAATTTTACTTTAGGTTTTTTTACTAATAAGATTTATTCTTATGCTGCTAATATTAATAAAGATACAATTACTTATTCTAGTAGTCTTGTTACAAAAAGTAACAACATTGTAAGTGATATAAATAGTATTAAAAATGCTAAGATTGGTTTACTTAATGATAATGATTCTATTGAAAATTATAAGATACCTAGTAATATGATAAATAGATATAATCTTCTTGGTACTAATGATCTTATTAAGTATGATGATATTAGTACAATGTTACATGATTTATATAATGATTCTATTGACTATATGTTTATTTCTAGTAATTATAAGATGATGTTTGGTGAAATGGAAGAATATGCTAATATTAGTAATGATCTTAAGGTTATAAAGACAGAGGAAAAAAAATATAAGAAGACTAATTCTTCTAATGATTACTTATATAGTGATGGAAATAGTATTACAAAGCCTTTTACTCTTTTGTTAATGGGTGTTGATAGTGAAGTTGATGGTCTTAATAAAAATGCTGGAGTTCATGGTGATTCTTTGATTTTAATTACTTTTAATCCTTCAACAATGAATGCAACTATGGTTACAATACCAAGAGATAGTTATGTACCTATTCAATGTTTTAAAGATAAACGTCGTAATAAACTTACTCATGCTGCTTGGTATGGTTCAAATTGTATGATTGATACAATTGAAGGGTTTACTGATATTAAGATTGATTATTATGTAAAGATTAATTTTAAAGGACTTGTTAGGCTTGTCGATTCTATGGGTGGTGTTGAGATTGATGTTCCTAAAAGACTTTGTACTGATTCTTCTAGTAGAACTGGTGAAGTTTGTATAGAGGCTGGATTACAAACTTTGGATGGTGAAGGTGCCTTAGTTTTTGCAAGAAACAGACATGATTTGCCTAATGGTGATTTAGATAGGGGTCAAAATCAACAAAAGTTAGTAAAAGCTATGATAGATAAGTTAAAGTATATAAGATCAATTGATAAACTTAGTAAAATATTAGATGCTATCAGTGACAATTTGGATACTAATCTTACTACCAATCAGATATTGTCTTTTTATAATATAGGTAAAGATATGCTTAATATTGGACATAGTAATAGTGGTGAACTTGTTAATATACAAAGTCTTTATATTCAGGGAAATGGTCAAATAATATATGATCCTAATCTTAAACTTAGTTTATGGAATTATATTATTATTGAGGATAGTTTAAATGATGTTATTAAGACGATGAAAAGTAATTTGAATGATTCTTCATTAATTAAAAGTTTTGAATATAGTTATGAAGATGATTATTATGTTCCTATTATTGGATATGGTCCATATAAGAATAATACTTGGATAGATTCCCTTCCTAATTTAATTGGAGAATCAAAGGAAGATGTTATAGAGTTTTTAGAAAAAAATAATGTTAAATATAAGACAAAATATGTGACTGATAGTTTTAGTGATTATAATGATGGAGATATTATTGAACAAAGCTATCCTGCTAAAACGGCTTTGGATACTATTGGTTTGTTAAATATCACTATTTTAAATAAGCCTAGAAATTCTTCTAACAGTAATATTTCTGATAGTAAAGATTGCAGTAACTCTTCTAATAATAATAGTATTTGCTATTTGCCTAGTTTCATTGGTAAAGATAAGTCATATGTTGAATCTTGGAGTAAAAAGTTTAAAAATACTTTGAAAGTTAAGTTTAATGAAATTAGTATTAGCTTATATCCAAATAGAAAGATTGGAACGATTGTTTCTCAAAACTATATTGTTAAAACGCATCTTAGTAAAATAGATGTTTTAGAACTTACTATAATAAGTGAATAAAAAATACCTTTTGAAAAAGGTATTTTTTAGCATATTATTAATGATTCTTTTGTATTTTCTTCATCTTCTAAATTTTCTGATTCTATAAAATCCATTATTTCTTTTCTTGAAGATTTTTGCATGTTCAAATTATCTTTTGCTAAGTCTAGAAGTGTCATTGGGTCATTATTTGGTATTCTTGTTGTTCCTATACTTGCTATTCCAAAATAGATAATTGGAGCAAGTGATGAAAGATTTTTATCATTTTTTAGCTGATATGTCTTATTTTCTCCTAAAATTTGTATTTGTTCAGCTTTTTCAACTGCTATTTGAGAATGACTACAATTATCGATGACTACAACAAAACTACTTTCCCCCATTCTGAATCCATAATCATTTTGAGAAATGTAATAATTTATGTTTTCACCCATATTTTTTATTATTTCTTCTTTGGTTGTTTTGTCATATTTATTTAAATTTTCTTCATCATATTCAAATAAAATAAGTGTTACACCTTTACTTGTTGTTTTTAAAGGTTTTGACAATTTATTAAGAACACCTTCTAGATGTTCCTTCGTTATAAGATTAGTTTCTTTATCTTTTTTCAAAGATTTTCTTTCCTCTATTTCATCTGTAATGTTTACATATAGCTGTATAGTAACAACTTTTTCATGGTGCATTACTTCTATTTCATTAAGTGACCAAAATTTAGAATTGTACTTATAATATCCTTCTGATGGATATCTATACATTTCTTTTAGGTTGATCTTCTGACTGCTTTCTATTATATTTCCTTTGTCATCTTTTATTATCATTATGTATTTTTCTTTGTTTTCTTCCATAATCTCTTTTAAAATTTCTTGTAATCTTTCCACAAATTTACCTCCTATAAAAGAAAAAGAGGTAGTAAAAAACAACTTATTTTTTTTGTACTACTTCTTTTATTTTTATAATATTTATTTTATCACTTTCTGTAGCTAATGTCAAGATAACTCTTTTAGGATATCCCATTTCTTCGACATATTTTATTAAAAGTTCAACGGTATACCCATTTTCATTTAAATCATCAATAAATATTTCTTTATTTTCGATTAGTTCTACATCTTCTACTTCTGGCAACTTTTGTTTTCTTTTGCCATAAATATTACTTTTTATATATTTGTACATTGTATTTGATGCTTTTAATGAAAAATTCTTTTTTATATCTTCTTTTAAAAATTGAACTCCTCCGATATCTTTATTAGTTATTTTATTGTTCAATGTATAAAAGTCAATAACAAATAATTTCGAAATTAGATTACTATATTCTACTCTATCAATTTCTTCTTTTTTTAGGCATTCATCCAATTCTTTAAAATACTTTTGATAAACGTCTGTCTCATTGTTGTCCAATGTATAATTGTATTTTTCAATTGTTGATACAACTTTTACTTCTTCAACTTTTTTTGGGCTTAAAAACATTCTACTAATTATTATTATGCCTATTATAAGTATAAACACAATTGTTATTGTTGGTAATACTTTCTTTTTAGGCTTTTTTTTCATTGTTCTATGTTCCTTTCGTCAACGTAATCTTCATTTGAGTCTAATAATTCTTGATCTTTTTTTATTAAGTCAAATACTATTAGTGAATTTGAAACTTTAAGTAATTTATCTGCATAGTTTGTACATTCTTTAACATATTCTTCGGTTATCTCGGTATCTTTTAATGATAAATATGCTGTTTTTTGAGAATTATAATATATCTTATTAGTTACAAAATTTCCAGATGGAAATACAACAATATTGTCTCCTTTGGTTTGAAAGATGTCTTTTCCTAATTGATATTTGTTGTAAAAACCAAACATATTTCCAAGAGTTGGCATCACATCATACATTCCCATAACAGTTGTTATTTCTTTATGAAGACTTTTTTCTGTTTCCTTACTATATATTAGGAATGGAACTTTTCTTAGTAATTCTGTTTGATAGCTATCAATGTCTTTGTAATTTGGGTCATCACTACTTATTAAGCCATCTGTTTCTTTATCATAATTGAATAATTTTTTAAAGTCTGTTTTTGGAAGCCTTGCATCATGGTCTCCATATAAAACTATGACAGTATTATCCATTATTCCCTCATCTTCTAATCCCTCAAGAAATTCTCCTAAAGCAGCATCTGCGTAATGAACTGATTTTAAATAATTACCTAGTTTTGTTCCTTCCATGTATGGATGAGAGATTATTTCTTTAGTACCATCCTCATTAGTAATTTCTTCTTTAATGTCAACTGGAAAGTCCCCATATTTTTCGGTTTCAGCAAATGGTGTATGATTAGTTAACATTATGACAGTTCCATAAAAAGGTTTGTTTCCATCGTTGATTTTTTTTATTTTTTCTATTGATTGCTTAAAAAATGATTTATCTGATATTCCAAGACCGATTACTTCATCTATTTCATATGAACTTTTACTATAAAATTTATCATATCCTAAACTTTCATGCATGATGTCTCTATTCCAATATGAACCATTATTTCCATGCATTGAAAAAGCATAATATCCTTGTTCTTTTAACAATTTAGGAATACTTATATATTCTCTTTCGTAATAGCTAACAAAGGCTGTTCCAGTTGAAGTTGGCATAAGGGAAGTATTTAGTGTAAATTCACTGTCACTGCTAGTTCCAGTACTCACTTGTGAATAAAAGTTACTAAAATATAGAGACTTTTTAGCTAATTTATTTAAATTTGGTGTTACTTCTTCCCCGTTAAATTTTAAACCAATTACAAAGCTTTGCATACTTTCTGCATGAATGGCAATAATATTTTTACCTTTAAATTTGTTTGTATATTTATTTTTATATTCTTGTGTATCTGGTACGTTTTGGTAATACTCTTTAAAATTCTTCATGGCATTGTCGTAACCAAATAATGTAGTTAATTGTGGTTGAACACTTTGAATAACATCATTTATTTGATATGTAAATATACCAAATCTCATAACTAGGTATTCTCTATTCCATTGTTTAGCAAAACGTGATATTTCTGTTGGAGTTAATGCTGTTAATACAAAGAATGCACTTATTCCTGCTACAGTGATTATACTTAACGCTTTTGATTTACTTCGTTCATTTTTATTTATTTTAACGTTTAATTTCTTGTTTCTTTTTTTTATAAAGATATAAGTTATAATTATACATACTGGAGAAATTATATAAACAAAGTCACGTAACTTTAATACATTTTCAAAAACGGCATCACCGACAGCTCCTAGGTATTTACTTGTAGATAAAAGTGAAATTGATACATATGAGGTATAAAAAGTATAATAAATAGAGTTAATAATACAGATAGCAGACATTATTATACTTGCTATTAAAAAATAAGAAAATCTATTTTTTTCTTTTATTAAATAGCCAAAACCTCCTACTGCCAAAATTATAGCTGAATCTGCAAGAATTGGCTTTAATAAAAGAAGATTTTCTACTGTGTGTATTGTGAAATAACGCAGTAAAATTGTATTAAATAACAATGTTATTGCAAAAATGAAAAATAACATATTATTTTTAACTATTTCTATAGAGCTATTTATTATTTTTATCATAAATCCTTTGGGATTTTTCTTAATATTGTTAAATGTATGTTTTATTTTATTTACTGATTTTTTCTTTAAATTTTTAAATTTATTTTTTAGTTTGTTCATATATCCAACCCTTTCTTTTTATTATTATACCACTTGTAAATAATATTAGCAATTGTTGGAACTTATAAAAATGTGTCAAACTTTGTCTATTTATATATAGAAAAGCTAGTACTCACAAAATTTGTGTACTAGTTTTTAGCTTGAAAAAATAGTGAAAAGATAAAGGTAAAGATAATTGCTGCTGTTATTCCTGATGCAGTCAAATCAAACATTCCCATCAAAAGTCCCATGATCCCCATATCACTGGCTTTGGCTAAGGCTCCATGAATTAATGAATGCCCAAAACTTGTTATTGGTACTAAGGCACCTGCTCCTACGTAGTTTATAATTTTATCATAAATACTAAATGTATCTAAAAATGAACCAGTTACAACAAAGATACTAGTAATATGTCCAGCAGTTAATTTTGTATTATCTAAAATGATTTGTCCAATTAGACAGACAAAACCACAGAATAGAAATGAATACACATAAATCATGATACCACCTCCAAACTTACAGCATGGGCAATACTTAAAATATTTTCATGTTGATAAACCATAGTTGGTGAGAATAATGCTCCAGTCGTCACTAGAAGAACTCTTCTAATTTCCTTTTTCTTCATTTTTTCATATATAATACTATAATTTACTAAAGCACTGCATACTGGTCCACTTCCTCCTGCTAATACTTCTTTTTGCTTATCTAAATCGTAAAGCATTACTCCACAATCATTATAATTAGCACTGATATCAGTTCCAAATTCTGTTTTCATATAATCAATTAATATTTCTTTTCCATAGGTTCCAAGATCTCCTGTTAGGATTAGATCATAATAGTCTGGAGTTCTTTTTAAATCAGTTAAATGTCTATTTATAGTATCCGCTGCAGCTGGTGCCATTACTGAACCCATATGTAGTGGATCTGTTTGTCCTAAATCAATGATTCTTCCAATTGTTGATGATTCTACTTTGATATCACTTTTAGTATCTGATAGAAGAATAGTTGCTCCTCCTGTTGCAGTGAAAGTTGCTGTTTTTGGTTTTGGTGCACCATATTCTGTTGGATTTCTAAATTGTTTTTCACTTGACATATTGTGTGAAGATGTTGCTGCTATAACTTTTTTAACCTTTTTTGAATCTATCATTGTAGATGCTAAGATTATTCCTTCACAGCTAGTGGCACAAGCACTATAGATTCCTAAAAAAGGAAAATCATATTTTTGTGATGAATAGCAAGATGAGGTTATTTGATTTAATAAATCTCCCGAAATTATACAATCAATATCCTTTTTATTTAATTTGCTTTTCTTTAAAAGAGTTGCTATGGCATCCTCTAGTGATTTCGCTTCAGCTAATTCCCATGATTTTTCTTTATTGTATAAATCATCGAAGGTCTTATCAAAATATTTTTTTAACGGTCCCTTTGCCTCATATGGACCTGCAACTGTTGATGTATTTTCAATATATACATTATTATATTTAAATGTCATATTTACCCTCCCATTATTATTAGTCGTAATAGTCCAAAGAACCATGCTGATACTACTCCATATAGAATTACTGAACCAGCAAGTTTAAAAATATTACTACCAAGTCCATATATTGGTCCTTCTTTTTTATATTCAATTCCTGCGCTAGTCATTGAATGAGCAAATCCTGTTATTGGTATTATTAAACCACATTTACAAAATGTTACCCATTTATCAAAGAAACCTAAAGCTGTTAGTAAGCTAGCTATAAAAATTAAAGTTACTAACATGAAGGTTGACGCATCTTTAGTAGATATTTCAAAAAAGGAAGCATAAAATTCAGTCATCAATTGTCCAATTACGCCTACTATTCCACCTGTTACAAAGGCAATAAAGGCATTTTGGGCACGTGTTTCTGTCGGTTTATGTTTGTCAACTATTTTTTTGTATTGTTTTTTTTCCATAATCATCACCAGTAGTATTTTTAACAAAAAAAGGAAAAATATACATAATTTAATTTTATAATTTTTATGCTACTAAGTTTCCTTTTAACTTTTGCAAAATTTTATTTTCTGTACGTGATACTTTTACTTGATTAATTCCTAATACTTTTGAAGTTTCTGTTTGTGTCATGTCATTAAAGTAACGACAATTTATTAAAGTTTTTTCCTCATCTGTTAGTTTTTCTAGTTCTTCTTTTAAATCTAATATTTCTTCACTGAATCCAATTTCGGTATATGGAATAACATCATAAACACTAAGTTCTTTATCCTCATCATCATTTATTACATAATCTAAACTACTGATTGGTTGTTGATTTCTTAAGGCTTCATTTATTAAAGATTCATCAACATCTAAGAATAAAGATAGTTCTGTTTTGGTTGGTTCTCTATAAAGTTTTTGTTCTAAAACTTCTTTGGCCTTATTTATTGATGATGATAGTTTGATAAGATCTCTATTTACTTTTATTGCCCTATCTTCTCGTACATATTTTAAAACTTCACCTTTAATATATAAATAAGCATAAGTCGAAAATTTAGTGTTTTTATCGGCACTATAATTTTTGCATGCTTTTAATAATGCAATGTATCCTACTTGTTTTAAGTCCTCAAGGTCATAATAGTTTTTATAATTGTGTATTACTGAGTATATTAGTTTTTCATAATCCATTAATTGTTCTGTTTTCATATTATTCATCTCCTATATATTTATCATTCTTAATGCTGATAATTCATTGTTACTAATTAAAATTTTATTTTCTATCAAGCTATTTATGGTGTTATTATTCAAGATATTATAACCACATATTATCAATTTGCCATTATTGCATATTGCTTCATAGTACTTTTTCATTAAACAATTTAGGCTAATGTCATCAATTGATTCTAATCCTTCTAAATTAAGGACAAAGTATTTTACACCTTTTTCGTAAATCATTTCGTCAATCTTATCCATTAACTTTTTGTTTGTTTCTTTTGTTAGGATTCCTTCCAATCTAATTAAGAGTGTTCCTTTCACAAATTCAAGAGTAATTGATAGCATATAAATCATCTCCTTTTCTTTTAGTTTTTTACTACCTTAATGTGTACAATTTTCTCTTGCTAACTAAATAATAATTTTTATTCGTGTCAAATTTTGATGATACATGTAAATTTACAAGTTATCTTTATTCCTTTACAAAAATTATACATTTAATTCTAACAAAAAAAGATTCGATATACTCGAAATCTTCACTTATATTATGTAACTTTTATCCTTCATTTTCACTTAATATTAATTTTTTATTTGTAGATTGCGTTTTCACTAAATATAAAAGACCCTTAATTAGAAAAATTACTAATAAAATTGGAATTGCTATTATTTCTACTGTTAGTGATAATAATATGAATAAACAAGTCAATATAATGTTTCTTAATTTGTTATTTTTCAAAAATATCCCTCTTTCTTTAATATATTATAACAGATAGTATTAATAATTTTTGTTACACTTTTGTAACATTTATTTTACTATATCATTTAAAGTGCTTCCCCTTGGTACTTGGACGTTATTATATCACATTTTTTAGAAAAATGCTATATTTTTCCATTTTTTATCCTGCTACAATTTCTTTTAATATATCAAGATATAGTCTTAGTATATTTTTCTTTTTAGCATTATCTCTTGAAATAACATCTACAGTTAAAATATCTACACCATTATCTTTAATAATTAGTTTTCCTACAACACTACCTTTTTTTATAGGTAGTTTTATGTCATTAATTTTTAGTTCAGTTTGATATTTTTTTGCTTGATCATTCTTTTTTAAGAGAATGCTAATATCCTCTTTAGTAGTAATTTCTATTTCATCAGTATCTGCTTTTTCAAAGTGAATTTTATCTATTACGTCATCTTTACTTTTTATCATGTTGATTTTATAACTATTAAAGCCGTAGTCTAATAACTGTGACGTTTCATTATTTCTTACTTTTGAGTCATCTTCTCCTAATACTATGGCTAAGAGTCTCATATTTTCACGTTTTGCTGTTACAGCCATACAGTACTTAGCTGCATCTGTATGTCCTGTTTTTAAACCATCTGCTCCATCATAGAATCGAACTAGCTTAGTTGTATATTAAGAAAACACTAGTTTAAAATAGTACTATTTTTATATTGGCAAAAGAAAACATCTTCTACAGATGCTTCTAGTTTTTAGTTTTATTTATTATCTACTTTTAAAAGGTTGCTTTCATTTATAATTAAGGTACTGTAGGCAAACAAGACATCTTTATTTTTAAAGTCTACATAGTTACTTACAATATCCATTTTAATATATCTTAAATCAATTAGAGTTATCTTTTTGTAATATGGAATAAGTAGTGGTGCAAAACTACTAGCAAAGGAGTCTCTAAAAATAATTAGTTCTTTGTCATTTATTTTATTTGGGTTTTCAATTTGAACAAGTGAACTTGGACCACTTAAGTAAATATTATATAAATCTGGTGTATCTAGCTGTTTTATATCATAGACTTTTTTATCTTTATATTCTAAATGATTTACCTTGGCATTTTCTATTATATCATTTGTCATTGTAGTTAATTTGTCTGGTTTCATATATTTTGCCACTTTCGAATATGAAGCACCAAAGAAGTTATCATAGACTTTTTTTTGATATTTGTTATTTTGATAATTTAAGTTAAATTTATCAGTTAATTTTTTTATGACTTTTTCATATGATTCTTGCTTGATATGAATATCTGTTTTGTAATAATCATCTAAGTTTAATAGCGGTATTATGTCAATATAGGAAATATTTAAATTATTATTTACTTTTGACAAAAGTTTATCGTAATCTATCGTTAAGTATTTATCTTCTTCTAAAAAATAACTTTTATCTGGTATTATTGTATAAAATACATTACTATTTTGAAGATACTTTTCATTAATATAATTTATCTTTTTTATAAATCCTGCAATATTTTTTTCTTTAGCAGGATAGTTTTTATCTATAATATAACCATCTTTTATATAAACATTATTACTATCTATCTTTCCTAAAATATATCTGTCAAATATAGAATTAATTGAAATCATAGTGTTTCTTACTGGAAATTGATCTGTTAAATAATCGTCTAAATTGTCTAAAAATTTTTCACTAAGATTATTTGCAGTTGTTAATCTTCTTCTTTCATATGAAGATATTTCTTTGTCTTTTAAAATGATTGTTGTTATAGAAAAGCCAAATAAAATACTAGTAAATAATATTGCTATAATTCTTTCTTTCATAATTAAAATCTAAAATAAATAAATGGGTTAAATGATGATGATATTATTTTTGCAATTGATAATATAAATATCAAAAACAAATAGATAATACTTACACAATCAAATATTTTATTTAATTTTCCTTTCTGTAATTTTATAATTGCTTGTTTTAAAAATGGACCTATACCAATAAATGAAATTACAATTATGATTAGGTTATTTTTTAAATAAAAGATACTTTCGTTGTTAATAAGATTAGTATTTATACTAAACATACCTTTTATAAATGTTTGTAATGTATTTAAATCAGTAATATTAAAGATAACAAAACTAAACATAACTAAAATAAATGTATATAGATGAGATACTTTATTTTCTTTTAAGAACTTGTTTAAAATGTATTTTTCTATAATTAAAAGAATAAAGAAGTATAGTCCCCATATGATAAAGTTCCAAGCAGCTCCATGCCAAAATCCTGTTAAAAACCAAACAATAAAAATATTTCTGATATTTTTTATTAATAAACATCTATTTCCCCCTAATGGTATATAGACATAATCTCTAAAGAAACTAGAAAGTGACATGTGCCATCTACGCCAAAAGTCTGTAATTGATGAGGCAGTTAGTGGATAATTAAAATTTTCTTTAAATTTGAATCCAAACATTTTTCCAAGTCCAATAGCCATGTCCGTATATCCAGAGAAGTCATAATATATTTGAAATGTAAAACCTAAGGCAACCAACCAATATGAAAGCATTGTCATATTAGTTGCCATTATATTAGTAAACATGTTATATAAAGTATCCGCTATTAGTGTTTTTTTACCTAAACCAATTATAAATCTAGTTATACCCTCACTAAACAAGTTTAGACTTTCTTTTCTATTTTCTAATTCATTTTTTATATCTTTATATCTTACTATTGGACCTGCTACTAATTGAGGAAACAAGGTAATGTATGTACAATATGTAAAAAAGTTTTTTTGTGATGGAACATCCTTTCTATATACATCAATTAAGTAGCTGATGTTTTGAAAGGTGAAAAAGCTGATTCCAAGTGGTAAAATAATATTTAGACTAGTTATGTTTAAATTAAATATATTATTGAAATTATCTATGAAAAAATTTGTGTATTTATAATAAAATAAAAGTGTAACATTTATGACTAATCCTATAATTAAGAATACTTTCTTCTTTTTTCTTTCTATTAGTAATCCACATATATAATTTACTAAGCATGATGTTAGTAATAATAAAACATATAGCTTTTCTCCAAAAATATAAAATATTAAACTGAATATTAAAAGTATGTGATTTTTAAACCTCTTAGGAGTAAAAAAATAACATAAGTATAAAAGTGGTAAGAAAAAGAAGAGAAAGCTTATACTAGAAAATACCATACTCTTCTTCCCTTCTTATTTTAAATTTTCAAAATTTGATTTGATTTTTGGTGCTAATTCATTAGACATTATTAGTACAACTAAATCATCTTTTGATAAAACATATGTGTTTTCTGCTTCAACACAAATCCATTTTCTTGGATTGGCTTTTTCTTTAATTTCATCAACTACCTTTTTACTGTCGCGTTTATCTTCTAAGCGAATTAATACAACAGAATGAGCTGTTGAACCAGTCATTGATTCACTGGCTATTGCTTCTTTATATTTTATATCTGATGAAAAAGCATAATACTCAAAATTTTCACTATTTAATTCAATATTTTCTGTCATCATTGGCATTTCATCTTCAGATATTCCCTTATAAAGATTAGACATTATTTCTGTTAATGATCCTTCAATATTTTTTTCTTTATTTTTAGTGCAGCCTGTTATACCAAAGCATAAGATAATAGCACTAAGTAAGCATAGTATTTTTTTCATGTTTTCACCCTTTCTTATATTAATTTAATTATAACATACAAAAATTATTTGTAAATATGCTTTAATATTTTATAGTTAAAACTTTTTGGTAGTCAGTAGATTGGGTGTTTATTTTAAGTTCTTTGTTTCTTTCGACAGTAAATTTTTTTCTTTAGAAATTAGACTTCCTGTATTAGTTAACCCTAATTTATCTACTTCAATATTAACCTTATTTTTAGTTATTTTGCTTACTTTAAAGGTATATTCTATCTGCAATAAATTGCATATAGGTTATGGTGCTAAGACAACTCGGAAACCACGGTAGGCATCGGCTGAACCGTAATTATGCCCTGAGGCAAACATACCTGACTCTGTACCATCATAGTACCCACCCCCGCGTTCGACCCAAGGAGAGACTGTGTTGGCAAAGTAGGCGTAGTCGACATACCAGGAACTAATCTGTCTTGTTAAATTAGCAGCATATATTATACTCTTAAATGGACCCATTTCAACAGTTCCATCCCCTAAATGTCCTCTTGTATAATCAGATGGACTTGTACCATAATTATATTTGTCATAATATTTTTCTTCCGGCCAAGAATATCCTGATGCAAGAGATCCTCCTTCTCCAAAACTACCAATAAATCCAGAGTGATTGCTTGCATTTCTTCCGGATAATGGCTTACCATTTGAATCTGTCATTACTCCCATGACATATTCCCAAGCACCACCTGACATATCATATATACCTGAGATATTTCCAGTAGTTGATGCAAGATATCCTATCTCTGTATTATAGGGAAGTGTTATATCATTTGTTGTTCCATATTTATTGCAGTCACGATTATCATTAGTCCATCCGCAGGTTGGTTCTACTACTGATGAATATCCTGTTATAAAGTTGCTATTGTTATTTATTCTTACACTCGTCATGGAACCATATTTTGAATGCTGTAAGTATGAAACAGCACCCCATTCACTATTCTTCATCATATGAGAATCCATTTCCCTTTGGTAATAATAACTTGTATAAAAGGCATTTCCTACCTGAATATTTCGATAGCTTACTACATTTGGTTTTATCTGTATTCCTACCGCATTTATTGAATTATCTGGTGCAGCATTTGACTTACTTGTTTCAAATTTTCCTACCCAGATTCCATTTGAGTTAAAACTCGTGAATGCTGGATGTGTTAACCATTCATTCTTCTTTGTTCCATTTGATGGTGTTGTATATTTTGATTCAAACTCAACCTCAATTGTTTGAACTCTATCTTCTACCTCAGTTAAACCACTATAAGTCTCATCATTAAAGATTTTATACCTGTATCTTGGTATCCAAACAAAATATGATTCTATATTATCCTCTGATATGATATCATTATTTTCATATGGTACAGTTTCATCTTTTAAAATAACAGCATTAGCCCACTCTTTATTTTGATAATTATACCATTCCTCTTCAACATTTGCTTTAGTTACTGTTCCATCACTTGCTATTTTTACAGGAATTAATCCTGTCTTTAATACTGGATCTGCCCCATTTAGAGTTATATCATTATAAATATTATTTTGAACTAATGTAACAGTTATCTTGCTATTTAATACTTTATTCATTACCTCTTCCCTCGTTGGTGTATCTTCATCTAACCATAATCTTAAATAAAATGTTCTTTCTTCATTTCCATTTAGTCTTCCTGTATCTAATTTATAAGCACTACTTGCATTCGTTATCGTCTTTTCAACTGTTTCATTTTTAGTTAGTGATAAAGGTTCATTTTCATTTAACATAACATCAATATAAGAAAGCTTAGTTAATGTTGAATCATCTAATACTTCTAAATTAACCTGATATGATGCGTAGGTACTACAAGTATTTGTTAAAGTAAATTCATAAGGTAGTAATTTCTTTCCATCTTCATCTGTTACTGGTACTACATTTGATAAATTAATACTGTTTTTATCTTTAAACTCGATATTAAAACAACCTGTTGTTACTACATTAGTTGACTCTTGAGTTAGCGTAATTTGCCATAGGGCATAACTTGTACCAACTAAAACAACAGCTAAAACTATCATTATAACTACTATGATACTTTTCTTTTTCTTCATATTTTATCCCTACCTTTATTCTAATTAAATTATACTCTATCTCTTATTTATTAACAAGTAAAAAAAGAAGCTATTTTTTTCTATTTTAATATTTTTACATTTAGAATAATACAGTATCAATCACTACATTTTCATCTATTTTTCTAACAACTATTTCTTTAACAAATCTCTCCAAAAAAATTTTCTTTTCATTATTATTTAGATTTAAATAATTATTCTTTAAACTTACTACAATTTTTTCTATATCATTTCGATTAGATAAACTATTATCATATTTTTTTTGTATACTACTAAGTTCATTACCTAAACAAATCAAATTAGATTCTATATTACCTTTTATCTCCTGATATGTTTCAAAATCTATCTTATTAAACGAAAATAACTCAGTAATTTTACATCTTTTTATTTCCAACTTTTCTATACTATTTTTTAATCTCATTATGTCTAAGTACTCTTTCTCTTCTTGAAATATTTCACTATCATATTCAAAATTCCTTACTTTATTTAGATAATTTAAAAAAGCTTCTTCTATTTTTTTATGAGAAAAACCAGGCATTTTACAGGTATTATTTTTTCTACCATTACAATAATAAGTGACATATTTTTTACTATTTTGAAATTGTTCTTTGGCATAATATTTATTACCACAATTACTACATCTAAGAACTTTAAAATAATATGTATCATCTGATGATGATTTTTTTTCATGATTTTTCTTTCTTTTAGTTAGTAAATTACTTACATCTAAAAATAATTCTTTATCAAGTATCGGAGTTATATCTTTTCCTTTTACCTCGAAATTGTTTCTTTTACCAATTCCATACCTTACATTTCCTATATAAAGCGGATTAGTTAAAATAGATAAGATAGTTGATTGATTCCACTTTCCTCCTCTTTTGGTAGGAACCTTTAACTCCTTTAATTTTTCAGCTATTTTAATCATTGTTATCCCATCTAAATACCATTTATAAATTTTTTTGACATATATTGCTTCAAATTCGTTTACTACTAACTTTTTTTTACCAACTATATAATCATACCCAAAAACACCATTACAATTAGTATAATTTCCCTCTCTTGTTTTCTGTTCATAACCAAAAGTTACTCTTTCTATTAAATTTTCTCGTTCAAATTCAGCAAAAATACCCATAATTTTAACAAACATTCTTCCAACAGCATTTGACGTATCTATCTTTTCTGTTTGAGAATTAAACGTACAATTGTTACTATTAAAAGTTTCAATTAAATAAATTAAATCTTTAACACTTCTTGTTAATCTATCTAACTTATATATTAAAACATTATTAACCCTTCCCTTTTTTACATCTTCAATCAATCTTGATACCTCAGGTCTATCAATTAAATTCTTACCACTTATTCCATCATCAATATAATAATCAACAATCTCCCAATCATTTGCTTCGGCATACTTCGTTAATTTATCTTTTTGAGCGTGAATACTAAAACCATCACGAGCTTGTTCTTCTGTTGATACTCTACAATATATTGCTGTTTTCACAAATTAATATCAGTCCTTTTATCCTTTAGAAGTAACATTTTTATTTTCTTCTAATATTCTTAAAACGCTTGTACTTAGAAAAAATCTCATCATTTCAAGTTCAACTTTTTTTGGTAATTCTATCATTAGATACTTTCCTTCCTTTTAACTTTCTATTATTTATATTAATAAACATTATAGTTTTTCTAATATACAACTTTATTTGTATTAACTAACCAAAATTTATTTGGAGTATCCATTCTTAGATAATCCTCATAAACACTTGAAAACTCCAAAATTTCTTCATGACTTAATAACTCTTTAGCAATTATTGACATATCATAAGCACTTGAGTAATGATTATTTTCATCTAATCCTGTACAATTTACAAAGTTAGTGTTTCTTAATCCTAAACTTCGTACTTTATCATTCATCATCTTTACAAATTCTTGCTCACTTCCTGCTATTCTTTCAGCAAGAGCAACTGTTGCATCATTTGCTGAAGCCATACTTATTCCTTTCATTAAATCTCTTACAGTCATTACTTCATTTGGTTGTAAATATATTTGACTTCCTCCAAATCCTGCTGCATTACTACTAACAGTTATTTTTTCATCCCACTTTAGATTTCCTGATTCTATGTTTTCTAAAATTAGAATCTGAGATACCATTTTAGTCATAGAAGCAATTGCTACTCTTTCATTTATATTTTTCTCATATAAGATTTTTCCTGTTGATACTTCCATTAATAAACCGCTTCTAGCATTCTGCAATAAATTTTCTTCTGCATGTACTTTCTGTGGTAAGACAAAAAGACAAGCTAGAAAAAGTATTAATAACTTTTTTTTCATATAAATAACACCTCTTGATTAATACTATGTTCTTTTTTTGAATATCTTTCGTAATTTATTATAAAATTTAATTAGGTGAAAAATATGAAAAGAGTTTTTATCATTTTGATTGTTGTAATTGCATGTACTGGATGTAGTTTTAATAAAAATAGTGGTGATAAAAAAAATCTGATAAATTCAAAAATAGCTTATTATAAAAAAGAGAATTTGGAAAGATATATAAAATATAAAAAACAGTATACTACTTTATCTGATGAGGATATTATTACGAGAGTTAATATTGGTCTTGATAATAAGTATTATACAAATACTCAAGAAACTCCCTTTTTAAATTCAATAAAGATTCTTAGTAATAAGTATTATTATATGCCAAGTGATTATGTTCCAGATAATTTGGAAAAAATTGACTCTTCTTGTAGCAGTGGTAGTAGGTATTTAGTTAATGTTGCAAGGAAAGCTTTTGAGAAGTTATGTTTTGATGCTTTAGAACAAGGGTATACAATTAGAGCTATGTCTACTTATAGGTCATATGATTATCAAAATATTCTTTATCAAAATTATGTGGCAAAAGATGGTGTTATTAATGCTGATACTTATTCGGCTAGACCTGGTTTTTCTGAACATCAAACAGGTTTGGTAGTTGATGTTGATGACAGTATATACGATTTTACAAATTTTCATAAATCAAAATCTTTTAAATGGATGTCAGATAATGCTTACAAATATGGTTTTATATTAAGATATCCTTTAGATAAAGTTGACATAACTGGTTATACATATGAATCTTGGCATTATAGATATGTTGGGGTTGAAGCTGCTACTAAGATGAGAAATGAAAATCTATCATTTGATGAATATTATTTTAGGTATTTGGATAAGACAAAATAAAAAAGTGCTTTAATTTGCACTTAATTAATTGAAGTATTTTTATCTATGGAGCTAGAACAATTCTAAAGCCACCATCCGAATGGGTTGAACCGTAAGCATGAGCAAAAGCAGACACACCGGATTCTGAACCAAGATCGTAATTACCCCCGCGTAAGAACCAAGGAGTGGCCGTGTTGACAAAGAAGGCATGGTCTGCATACCAGGAACTAATTTGTCTAGTTTGATTATTGGCATATACTATCCTCTTAAATGGTCCCATTTCTACTGTTGCGTCTCCTAAGTGGCCTCTTGTAAATTCTGAATAACTTGTTCCATAAGCATACTTATCATAATACTTTTCTTCTGGCCAAGAATATCCTGAGGCAAGATTTCCTCCTTCTCCAAAATTACCAATAAATCCTGAATTATATGTAGAATTTCTTCCTGATAATGGTTGTCCACTTTGATTAGTCATTATTCCCATGACATATTCCCAAGCTCCACCTGACATGTCATATATACCTGAGATATTTCCAGTAGTTGATGCAAGATATCCTGTCTCGGTATTATAAGCTTTTGTGACATCGTCTGTTGTTCCATATTTATTACATACTCTATTATCATTAGTAAAGTCACATGTTGGTTCAGAAACACTTGCATATCATTTTAGAAAATTACTATTATTATTAGCTCTAACGCTCATCTGTGAACCATATTTTGAATGTTGTAAGTACGAAACTGCACCCCATTAACTATTTTTCATCATATGTGAATCCATTTTTCTTTTTAATGCTGTAAATTCATCTATACATATATTTTCTGGTAAATAATTTCTATATAGTTTTTCATCATCATAAATTTTATTTATAATTCTTTGTATTGTCATATTACTTACATTATGATTTTTAGCTATATAAGTATTGGGTATTATATCTTTAGCATATTTAATTATAGAATATTTAGTATTATTACTAATGTGACATCTATAATCAACAATATTTGTAGATGCATTAAATCTTTTTCTACAATTTTTACATTTATATCTTTGCTTTATTAGTTCTAAGTAGCTAGTTAATTCGGATACTTTTGGTATTTTAATTAATGAAGTTTTAGTACCATTTTTTATAATTGTATTGTCATTTTTACAACCATATATTGGACAATATTCATATTCATTTTTTAAATATCCAATATATATCAAACAATTAGTTTTATTTATATTTATCTTTTCAACAAAGTTTTCATTAAAAATAATATTTTTTTCTTCCATATTTAAAGTTTTTAAGATAGAATTAATTATTGACATTTACAACTTCCTTTACTATTTTTTATCCAAATTAATTGTATCAAAGACAAGTTGTATTGTCTATTTTTTTTGCATTTAAAAAAGTGATGAAATTTTTTCATCACCCATCAATGTTTATGAACCATAAAAAAGATAGGTAGCAAACTTGACTCATATCACATATTGCTTTGGAAAATCATAGTTGCTACATTAAAATATTTTTACGTTAGAAAAATGGTAATTTGCACCTATGGTGCTAAGATAACTCGGAAGCCAACCTCTATATCTGCTGAGCCGAAATGATTACTAAAGCCAAACACACCAGACTCTAAACCATGATAGTATCCACCACCACGTGCAACCCAAGGATAGGCCAGAGGGACAAAGACGGCGTAGTCGGAATACCAGGAACTAATCTGTCTAGCTTGATTATTGGCATATATTATACTCTTAAATGGTCCCATTTCTACTGTTGCATCTCCTAAGTGTCCACTTGTAAAATCTGAATAACTTGTTCCATAGGCATACTTATCATAATACTTTTCTTCGGGCCAAGAATATCCTGATGTAAGACTTCCTCCTTCTCCAAAACTACCAGTAAATCCCGAGTGATTGCTAGCATTGCTTCCTGATAATGGTTGTCCACTTTGATTAGTCATTATTCCCATTATATATTCAAAGGAACCACCTGACATGTCATATATTCCTGTTATATTTCCAGTAGTTGATGCAAGGTATCCTGTTTCAGTATTATAGGGACGTGTTATATCACTTGTTGTTCCATATTTATTACATGCTCTATTATCATTGGTATATCCACATGTTGGTTCATTAACTGATGCATATCCTGTTATAAAATTACTGTTGTTATTAAATCGAACACTCATCATGGAACCATATTTTGAATGTTGTAAGTACGAAACTGCACCCCATTCACTATTTTTCATCATGTGTGAATCCATTTCCCTTTGGTAGTAATAACTTGTATAAAAGGCATTTCCTACCTGAATATTTCTCCAACTTGTTACATTTGGTTTTATTTGGACTCCCATAGCGTTAAATGAATTATCTGGTGCAGTGTTTGATTTACTTGTTTCAAACTTTCCTACCCAGATTCCATTTGAGTTAAAACTCGTGAATGCTGGATGTGTTAACCATTCATTCTTCTTTGTTCCATTTGATGGTGTTGTATATTTTGATTCAAACTCAACCTCAATTGTTTGAACTCTATCTTCTACCTCAGTTAAACCACTATAAGTCTCATCATTAAAGATTTTATACCTATATCTTGGTATCCAAACAAAATATGACTCAATTTTTTCTTCTGGTATTACATCACCATTTGCATATGGTATAGTTTCATCTTTTAAAATAACGGCATTGGCCCACTCTTTATTTTGATAGTTATACCACTCTTCTTCAACATTTGCTTTAGTTACTGTTCCATCATTTGCTATTTTTACAGGAATTAATCCTTCCTTTAATACTGGATCTGCTCCATTTAGAGTTATATCATTATAAATATTATTTTGAACTAATGTAACAGTTATCT
>CANORV010000006.1 GCA_947569245.1 uncultured Mycoplasmatota bacterium
AAGAATCAATCAAATAGATTAATAATTTCTATAAGATTGATTATACGAGGAGCGTGAATTTTATAAATAAAACATGAAGTTATAAGAAAAGATTTTCGTAAAAATTAGTGATAATATTTGTTGTTTTTTTGAAGGTTTAATAATAGATTTTGAAAAAATCTCTAAACTGTCGGAGACTAATTGAGGGTCTTAGGGATGTGCCCTAACAAGAAAATGGGTGTGTAGACACCATGCTTGATAGTTTTAATAGTAAAAAAGGGTAATTTCAGTAACCCCAAATTTTAAGGAAAAGGAGGAAATTTTATAGGAAAAATTTATGTAGATCCTTATAATATTCTTTGTAAGGAACTTTCATTTTCTTATCAAGAGCATTTTAAGATCATAAAAAAATTAGAGAGAAACTCTAAATGGTATAATGCATTTCGATATCGAAAGTCAACAGTAGATGGATCTACCATTACTTCGGTATCAGTAGAATGTTTGATTTGGTTTAAAGAAGTAGAATTAAAAAAAGGAAATCCTAAAGATTTAAAAATTAAATTTCTTGAAAGTTATATTAAAGTGTTGGAAGATTATTTAAAAATTCCACATGAACAAATGGAATATTGTGATTTACCTCTAAAATATTTAAGAACTCATTTTAACAAAACAAAAAATGCTATAGGAGTAGCAACCTATAGAATGCAAAAACATTTTCCTTATCCACTTAAATATATTAAGTATGGAAAAGTCTATGTTTCTGCTATTGGTGTTAAATGGCTAAATGAAAAGTATTTTAGAACAAAGTATATTGAGTATTTAGAAGATTATAAAGACTCGTTAGAAAGTAGAATTTCTAATTAGTCTTTTTTTAATGTAATTAGTCTTGTGTCTTAAAAATATAATTTAGAGAGGGAGCTGTTTATATGCATTTAATGGTTGAGAATTACAATAAAGATGGAAAAAAAATTGAACCGAAAGAAATAATTTTAAATTATCCTTTAATATATACATTATTAAAAAAGTATTTAAAAGAGGTGTGAAAATAAAAACTTTAAGCATTTCATTTTTTGTATAAAAATGGTATTATGTAGTTGCAAGTTTTTTTACAAAAAATGCTTTTATAAAAGAAGGAGGAAAAAATATTAATACTATAAAAGCAGAAGTAAAAAAAATTAAAGCTCTTTATGTTCGTGTATCAACAGATGCTCAAGTTGATGGATATTCAATAGAAGCTCAAATAGAATCATTAGAAGGTTACTTGAAAAGTCAAGGATGGTCCGATTATGAATTATATGCTGATCCAGGATTTAGTGGTAAGAACTTAGAAAGACCTGCAATTGGGAAGTTAATAAAAGACTGTGAAGATGGAAAAATTGATACGGTTTTAGTTTTCAAACTAGATAGACTATCTCGTAGTCAAAAAGACACTTTATATTTAATTGAAGAAGTATTTAATAATAATGAAGTGGGTTTTATCTCTGTTAGAGAAAGTTTTGATACGACTACTCCGTTTGGTAAGGCAATGATTGGGATTCTTTCAGTATTTGCTCAATTAGAAAGAGAAACTATTTTAGAGCGTACTAGAATTGGGCTTAAAAAACGAGCTGAAAATGGTTATTGGCGAGGTGGAGGAAAAACTCCTTTTGCTTATGATTACGATAAAGAAGCAGGTATGCTTGTTATCAATGAGGAAAGAAAAGTCATCTTTGATTTAATGAAAACATTAAGACTTCAAGGATATAGTTATAATGAACTTTCTAAAATAACTGGATATGATGAATCGTGGATTCAAGGTATATTAAGTTCTAAAACTAATTTAGGGAAGATTCCATTTAAAGGTGAACTTTATGATGGTAAACATGAAGCCATAATTAGCGAAGAAGAATACAAACAATTACAGGAGGTAGAAAAACAAAGAAGTAAAAATCAACATGCAAGTCATTATCTTTTATCAGGCAAAATATATTGTGGTAATTGTGGAGCAAAGTATCGTTATCAAAAATGGGGACAAAGAATTATTTGTTATTGCTACTCTCAACAAAAGAGTAAACCAAAATTAATCAAAGATCCGAATTGTAATAATATAAGACTTGATAGTTTTGAAATTGAGGATAACTTCTTAGAACAATTATTTGCCATGTCTTTAAATGAAGAGTTATTTAGGAGTACTTTTGATTTATCTAAAACAAATCTTGTTGATGAACTTAATATAAGGCTAGATAAGACACAGAAAAAAATTGAAAACTTAATTCAGTTACTTTCAGATAATATAGCAAATGAAGAAATAAAATGCGAACTTGCTAAATTAACAAGTGAAAAGTCTGATATAAAAAAAGAGCTAGAAAATATAAAAGAAAAAGAAAGAGCAACCAAAACTTATGATAAAATTAAAAATCTAGAAAGTGTTTGGACGGGCATGGAATTTAAAGAAAAACGAAATATAGTTGAACAATTACTAGATAAAATAGTTGTAGATGGGAAGACTTTAAAAATTTATTGGAATGTTAGTGAAAGCTAACATAAAAAATATAAAGTTTTCTCTACATATGTCTTAGCTCCCAATTAAAGACATACTAATATTAATTTTCAAACTATTAATTATATTTGTGATATTAGCAGGAATAATAAGTTTTAAATATATTTGAATTTTTGATGCCTTTAAACTTTTCATAAGTGTTAAAAAACCTTTGTCAGTTGCAATGAAGCCATTATATATATTTATTATTGTAACTATTAAAGAAATCATAAGAGCCATAAAAATAATTGAATTAGTGTTAGCTCCAACCCAGATAATAATTAATGGACCAAGAGCAACCTTAGGTAAAGAATTAAGTATTGTTAAATATGGATCAAAAACTTTAGCCAGAAACTTATTCCACCAAAGAAGTGTAGCAATTAAAATTCCTAAAATAGTGGCAATTAGAAAGCTAATTAATGTTTCATTAAAAGTAACAATAATATGTGAAAATAAATCATTAGCTTTGAATAAATTTAAAAATGTTTCAAAAACTTTACTAGGAGATGAAGTTAAAAAAGTATTAATTAACTCAAAACGTGCACCAAGCTCCCATAATCCAAAGAAAAAAATTAATATAAAAATTTGTACTAATATAACAAGGAGTCTCTCCCTTTTTTTCTTTTTCATAAACAAAATATGTTCGTTACTATAAGTGGACATCCAAATCCCTCCAAATCTTATCGTAATAATTGTTAAATTCTGGACACTTGCGATTATTAATAGGAGTTGACTTATTAGTAAGATTTACTTTATAAATTTTTTTTACAACTGAAGGTCTTTTTGTTAAAACAATGATTCTATCTGACATAGTTATTGCTTCAGATAAATTATGAGTTACCATAATTGCTGTTTTTCCCTCTCGTTTTATAATTTTATACACATCATCAGCAAGCACAGATCTAGTTTGAAAATCAAGAGCAGAAAAAGCTTCATCTAAAAGAAGAATATCTGGATTAATTGCTAAAGTCCTAATTAAAGCAACTCTTTGCTTCATACCACCAGAAAGTGAATCAGGATAACTATTAATAAAATCTTCTAAACCATAAGTTTTAAGAAGCTTAATAACCTTTTGTTTTCTTTCATCATTTAAAGTTTTATTTATTTCAAGTCCGAGTAAGCAGTTTTCAAGTATTGTCCTCCATGGGAAAAGAAAATCAGATTGCAACATATATCCCAAAATAATATTATCTTTGTTATATTTAATATTTCCCTTTGACTTAGTATCTATAGAAGCAAGTATAGATAGAAGTGTGCTTTTACCACATCCAGAAGGTCCAACAATAGAAATAAATTCACCATCATAAACATCAAAAGATACATCTTGTATAGCAGTTAACTCACCATTTTCATCATGATAATTCTTTTGTAAATGTTTTATTGATAATACACAAGGTTTCATGCTATTTACCAGTATATATCAAATCTTTGTAATCAACCATATTATCAAGTTCATTTGCAGCTTGCATTATCTCTTGCAAATGCATAAATGATTCTTCAGAAAAATTTGTTGTAGTAGGCCATGCCTCAACAGATCTATATCTTTTTATTACTCCTACTAAATCATTAAAAGAAGTATCTGGAAAGAAACTAGTAATACTTTTTGCAATTTCTTCATCACTGCTGTTATGAACAAAGTCTAATCCTTTTTGAATAGCTTTTGTAAACTTTTCAATTATTTCAGGATTTTTTTCAATATAACTACTTCTAGCACTATAAGAAGTATAAGGAACAACTCCACCTAATTCCCCAATTGATGCAACTACATAACCAAACCCTTGATTTTCAACTTGTAGTGCATTAGGTTCAAATAATGTTACAAAGTCACCTTGACCACTTACAAAAGCTCCACTCATAGCAGCAAAAGCAACACTTGTATCAATATTTACATCCTTTACTGGATCAATACCATTTTGTCTTAGAGCCCATTCGAATGTCATTTCAGGCATACCACCTTTTCTTCCACCAATGATACTCTTTCCTTTTAAATCTTCAAGTTTAAAATTGTCTATTTTTTTTCTTGATACTAAGAAAGTTCCATCTTTTTGAGTAAGTTGTGCAAAAGTTTTTAAATAATCTTTTTCACCACCATTATAGACGTAAATTGTTGCCTCACTTCCAGAAAAACCAATTTCAACATCATTAGATAAAACAGCAGCAGTTACTTTATCAGCACCAGGTGTTAAAATTAATTCAATGTTAAGACCCTCTTCCTCAAAGAATCCCTCACTTATTGCAGCATATTGAGGTGCATAAAATACTGTATGGGCAACCTCTGCAACTCTGATTTTTGTTAAATTATCATTATCATCTTTTTTAGTGATGAAAAAACAAAAAATTAAAAAAATCAAAATTACAACTATCATTCCTAGCAATGTAAACATCTTTTTTTTCATATTTTCCTCCTTTACATTACAGTGTATTATATGAAGTTATAAAAAACTGGTTCTTTTAACTATTCAATTAATTAAATAAAAAATATGTCAAATATATTTAAAAAAATAAATAAATAGAATAAAATATAAGTAAGGTGATATTTATGGCATATATTAAAATAGTTACTTTAAATACTCAAAACAAATTTAATATTAAAAACTATGATGGTGGTAATAATGTAGCCAAATTTATTAAATTACTAACAGATTATGATATTGACATATTAGCAACTCAAGAATTAGTTAGACGCTATTTAAATAATATAAAAAGTAAATTAAATAATAAATATAAAGGAGTCGGAAATTATCGTTATGGAAACTTCTTTATAACTAGAAAGATAAAGTATTTAGACCGTTACAATGAATCTAATACTATATTTACAAAACATGAAATCGTTTTAGAAAAAGATATAAGACTACCATGGATTCCAAGAACAATAAAAGACTTAAAAGACGGATTAAATAAATATAAATCCATTACACCAAGAATAATAACAGAGGCAATAATAAAAGTAGATAACAAAAAAATAAGAATATTAAACACTCATCTAGATAAAAGAATAGAAAATGTAAAAAAAAGACAATTAAAAAAGATAATTAAAGAGATAAAAAAGAAAAATATGCCAACCGTTATTACTGGAGATTTTAATCTTGGAATAGACGACAAATTAATGAAAGAGTTTATGAAAGAATTAGAAATATTAAAAATAACAAGAGTTCCTTATAACAATAAGACATTTAAACGTTCAAAAAATGATATTGCTATAGACCACATATTTATATCAAAAGATTTTAAATTAAAAAAATTTGGAATAATAGATTACAAATATTTTGCTGATTTTAGTGATCACTATCCCCTTTATGCCGAAGTAGAACTACTTTGACATTTTTTTATTTTATGCTTATACTAATATTGTAAGTTATAGAAAATAAAAAGGAAAATCTATTACTAAAGTCAAATTAATACAATAAAAAAATAGTAGTTGTAAGTAGATAATATACACTACTACGGATGTTGTGTATTCGATAAATTATTTAAAAGTCATAAAAATTATGACGAAGATAGTTAAACACAAATAAAAATAAAGGAGTACTTATATGTGTGGTATTGTAGGATACATTGGAAAAAAAGAAAAGATAACTAAGATAATTAGTTGTTTAGAAAATTTAGAATATAGGGGTTATGATTCATCTGGCATAGCATATCTTGATGATGGAAAAATTAATATTATAAAAAAAACAGGAAGAATAAAAAATTTAAAAGATTTCATAAGTGATACTGAAACCTCTTTAGCAATAACACATACTAGATGGGCAACTCATGGGCAAGCAAATGATATTAATGCTCACCCACATAGTGTTGGAAAAATAACTATTGTTCATAATGGAATAATTGAAAATTATCAAGAATTAAAAAATAAATTACAAGAGTTAGGAATTATTTTTAAAACAGAAACTGATACAGAAGTAGCAGCAGCATTATTAAATAAATTATATAATGATAAAAATGATATTCTAAAAGCTATATTAGCTTTTGAAAAAATAGCTAGAGGCAGTTATGCAATTGCTATAATTGTAGAAGGTAATAATAATCTTTATGTAGTAAAAAAAGATAGTCCTTTAATTATCGGATTAAAAAATGATGGATATTATATTGCTAGTGATGTTCCAGCTATTTTAAAAGAAACAAATCGTTATATCACTTTAGAAGATTATGAATTTGCTGAAATAAAGGAAGAAAAATTAACAATTTACAATAACAAGATGGAAATAGTTAATTATGAAGTAAAAGCATTTGAAAGTGGAGTAGAACAAATTGACAAAGGAAATTACGAACATTTTATGTTAAAAGAAATAAATGAAGAAGATACTGTTATCAAAAACACATTCAATTACTACTTCGAACACTTTGATGAAATAATCGATATAACAAAATATAAAAATATAGAGATAATTGCCTGTGGAAGTGCATATAATGTTGGATTAATTGGTAAAAATCTAATTGAAGAAAATTTAGATATTAAAACAGATGTTTATTTAGCAAGTGAATATCGATATCAAAAACAATTTACCGAAAAAGAAACATTAGTTATAGCAATATCTCAATCAGGTGAAACAGCTGATACACTAGCAGCCATAAAAATAGCTAATAAGAAGGCAACAACTTTAAGTATAGTTAATGTTATAGACTCATCAATTGCAAGAGAGAGTAAACAAGTTTTATATACTAAGGCAGGAATAGAAATAGCAGTTGCAACTACCAAAGCATATATTTCTCAATTAGTCGTACTAACTATGTTAGTGATAAAAGGTCTAAAAGTAAAAGAACAGTTAAATGATGAAAAAAGCTTGCTTAGTGAAATAGAAAATCTTCCAAAATTAGTTAGAAATCTAATTGAAAAAGATGATTATAAAAAAATAGCAGAGAAAATATATAAAAGTAATGACATGTATTTCATTGGACGAGGAATAGATGCAAGTATTGCAAGAGAGGCATCATTAAAAATGAAAGAGGTTTCATATGTACATAGTGAATATTATGCTGCTGGAGAATTAAAACATGGAACTATTTCCTTAATAGAAGAAAAAACACCAGTTATTGGTATCATCAGTGATATAAACATTTTACCAAAGACCATGAGTAATATTAAAGAAACTGCTTCTCGTGGTGCCAATATTATTATTGTAACATCAGAAGATATAAGTAAGGAAAACTATAAGTATGTAATTAATATCTCAAAGGTAAACAAATTACTACAGCCAATTCTTTTAGTAATCCCCTTTCAATTATTGGCATATGAAACAGCTAAATTACGTGGATGTAGCATAGATAAACCAAGAAACTTAGCAAAAAGTGTAACAGTGGAGTAAAAATAAAATTAAAAATATAAAGAGAGGAATCAATTAGATAGAATAATGATTTTATAAAATTGATTGGGTAAGTTACTTATGAAAATAGCACTATTGAACGAAAACAGTCAGTCGTCAAAAAATAGCCTTATTTATGAATGCTTAACAAAAGAAGGCAAAAAGAAAGGACACATTGTCTATAATCTTGGAATGACTGGTAAAGAAAATGAGCATAATTTAACTTATGTTCAACTTGGATTAATGGCAGCCTTATTAATAAATACTAAATCAGTAGATTTCATTGTAACAGGTTGTGGTACTGGAGTTGGTGCAATGCTTGCACTAAATAGTTTTCCAAATGTATTATGTGGCTTAGCAAATGATGCAACAGATGCCTATCTATTTGGACAAATAAATGATGGAAATGCTATCTCTATTGCCTATGCTAAAGGTTTCGGATGGGGTAGTGAAATAAATTTAGAAAACATCTTTTATAAATTATTTGAGGAACAATTTGGCTTAGGATATCCCAAAGAAAGAAGAGAAATAGAACAAAAAAATAAGAAAATTTTAGATGAAGTAAAAAAAGTAACAACTAAAGATATGCTAACTATTATAAAAGAAATAAACCAAGACTTTTTAAAAGATACACTATCACACGAAACATTTACAAACTATTTACTAGAAAATTCTAAAGATGAAGATATTAATAATTATATAAAATCGATATTGTAATATTTAAATGAAAATAAAATTTATAACTTGGAAAATAAATTAGTTGCTGTATTAAAACCTGATAATATAACATATATGATTACTCCATTATTATTTTTAGATAACAGATACAGCTTTAAATACAATGATGAAATCTTAAAAGTATCACAGTTACTTAATTATTACGAATTAAAGTTTAAAAAGGAAAAAACAGATATCCTTGGTGAAAAGATATATTATGTATATGAAAATGTATCTAAAGGTAACTAAAAATATGATAAATACCAAAAAAAATTAAGAAAGCAACTAACTTTCTTTTTTTGTTTTAAAAATAAGAAAATATCCATCATTTTCTTTATAAAAGTAGTTAACTATTGTATAATATATATAAAGGAGTAGATAACATGATAAATATAGATAACTTAAATAAAGAACAAAAGGAAGCTGTTCTAACAACTGAAGGACCTCTACTCATATTAGCAGGTGCTGGTAGTGGTAAAACAAAAGTTTTAACGACAAGAATTGCATATCTAGTAGAAGAAAAAAATATAAGTCCATACCAAATTCTTGCAATTACTTTCACTAATAAAGCAGCTCGTGAAATGAAAGAAAGAGTTATCTCCTTAATCGGAGATATGGCAAATGCCATTCAAATATCAACTTTTCACTCATTTGGTCTACGTTTGCTAAGAGAAAATTACCAAGAACTAGGATACGACCAAAACTTTACGATAATGGATAGTGATGACTCGTTAACAGTTATAAAAAGAATTTTAAAAGAATTAAATTATGATCCAAAAGAATACAATCCAAAGTCTATTAGGAATAAAATAAGTGGCTGTAAAAATGAGATGATATCACCAGAAGTATATGAAAGATACGCAGCAACAGAATTTGAAAAAGTTGTTTTAGAAGTTTATAAAAGATACAAAAAAACACTTAAGAAAAATAATGCTGTTGACTTTGATGATTTACTGATTTTACCACTTGAACTTTTTAATAAAAATAAGGAAAGATTAGCCCATTATCAAGAAAAGTTTCAATACATATTAATTGATGAATATCAAGATACTAATGAAGCCCAATACCTATTAACTAAAATGTTAAGTGCAAAATATCGAAATATCTGTGTTGTTGGTGATGAAAATCAGAGTATTTATTCTTTTAGAGGTGCAAATTATAGAAATATTTTAAATTTTGAAAAGGATTATAATGAAGCTAAAGTCATCAAATTAGAACAAAACTATCGTTCAACCTCTACAATATTAGATGCTGCTAATGAAGTAATCAAAAATAATCAAAACAGAAAAGAAAAGAATCTGTGGAGTACTAAAGGACTAGGAGAAAAAATTTCTTATTACCGTGCTGATAGTGAAAAAGATGAAGCTCATTTTGTATCACAAGAATCAAGAAAACTAAATAGTAATGGCATACCTTACCAAGATATAGCTATCCTTTATAGAACAAATGCTCAGTCACGTACACTTGAAGATGCTTTGCTAAAAGAAAATGTTCCCTATCGTGTAGTTGGAGGTACCTCTTTTTACAACCGAAAAGAAATAAAAGACTTACTTGCTTATTTAAAACTATTACATAACTATAAAGATAATATCAGTTTGCAAAGAGTCATAAATACTCCTAAAAGAGGAATTGGTTTAAGAACCATAGAAACACTTCAAGAAAAAGCTGATTTAGAAGAAAAAAGCATATATGAAGTAATAGATTCTGGTAAAGAGCTAGCATTTAAGAACTTAATAGAAGATTTAAAAAGAGTATCTGAGAATTTAACATTAACAGAACTTGTTGATAAAGTTTTAGATGCATCAGGTTTAAAAAAGGAACTTGAAGATGAAAAAACACTAGAAGCTGATATTAGGTTAGAAAACTTAGAAGAGTTTAAATCAATAACTAAGCAATTTGAAGAAGAGTTTGGAGTAATATCATTAGAAGATTTTCTTTTAGAAACATCTTTAATAAGTGATAAGGATGAATATACAGACAATGTTAATAGAGTAAGCCTAATGACAATTCACTCTGTTAAGGGATTAGAATATGATTATGTTTTTGTAGTTGGATTAGAAGAAGGTATTTTTCCACATATGAACTCTCTTATGGATAATACGGAACTAGAAGAAGAAAGAAGACTTTGTTATGTTGCAATAACTAGAGCCAAAGAAAAATTATATATTAGTAATGCCAGAAGAAGAACATTATTTGGAAAAGATCAAATAAACCCACCAAGCAGATTTATTTGTGAGATAAATCAAGATTTAATTGAAAACATTTCTAAAAAGCAACCAGAAGAAAAAGAAGTTAAAATAAATAAAGAAGAAAAGTTTAGAAAAGAAGAAATAAACTTTGAAGTTGGTAATTATGTATATCATGAAATATTTGGAGCAGGTCGTGTTGTTGAAGTAACGAATACCTTATTAAGCATAGCCTTTAAAAGTCCACATGGTATAAAAAAATTTATGAAAAATCATAAAAGTATTTCAAAGATTTAGAAAGGATGAAGAAAAAATGAAAACAATAGACAATATTAGAAACGAATTAGAAAGAGGTTATTCTCTAAATATAACTAAACGCAAAGAAGACAATAGAAGTTATGGATGTTTAATATTTATGAAACATGAATTCTTAGTATCTCATTGTGAAGATATTGAAGTTAATCAAGTTTTGAAAAACTTTCCTCATATTTTAGAAACTTTAGAGGAAAACTATCATAGTACACTAAATATAAATTATGATATTGAAACACAATCGATAATTACAAAGATTGAAAAAGAAGAAACTGAAGGACCATATTGTGAAGAAAAAAAATATTATGTACTAGATGATTTAGAAGTAAAGTCTAAAGATATTTTCATGGGGCTAATATGCCTAGAGGAAAAAATTGAAGATTATGTAAATAAAGAAAAAGTAAGTAAAGGAAAAGTAATGGTAAAAGTAAATGAATAATAATAAAGATTTAACGTTATTAATAATGGCTGCCGGAATGGGAAGTAGATATGGTGGCCTAAAGCAAATTGAGCCAGTTGGTCCAAATCAAGAATTTTTAATTGATTATTCAATTTATGATGCAATTAAAGTGGGCTTTAAAAAAGTAGTTTTTATTATCAAAGAAGAAAACTACGAGTTATTTGAAGAAACAGTTGGGAAAAGAGTAAAAAAACATATTCCAGTTGAATACGCTTTTCAACGTTTATCAGATTTACCAGAAGGATTTGAATTACCAAAAACAAGAGAAAAACCTTGGGGTACAGCTCATGCTATTTTGTCAGCTAAAAATTTAATAAAAGGTAATTTCATCATTATAAATGCCGATGATTTTTATGGAAGAGATGCCTATTTAGTAGTAAAGAAATTTTTAGATGAGTTAGATAATAATAGTAAATATAATTATGCTTTAGTAGGATATAAAATCGAAAATACTCTTACCAATAATGGTAGTGTAAAAAGAGGAATTTGTAAAGAACAAGATGGTTATTTAACTAAGCTTACAGAAAGTATTGTTGAAGAAGTAGATGGAAAAATTATAGCTTCTCCATTAAATGGCAAACCAAAATACGAAGTAGAAAGGGATACTAGAGTATCAACTAATATGTTTGCCTTTACCCCAGAAATTTTTAATTATATTGAAGATACGTTTCCTAAATTTTTAAATGATAACAAAGATAACCTTGATAAATGTGAGTTTTTGATTCCAGATGTTATTGAAGATGCTATTAGTAAAAAAATAATAACCACAAAAGTTTTAAAAACAAGTGCTACTTGGCAGGGTGTAACTTATAAAAGTGATAAACCAAAAGTAGTAGCAGCTATTAATAAACTAATAGAAGAAAAAGAATATCCAGAAGATTTATGGAATTGATAAAAAAATTAAAAATAATTACTTTAATCTTTTTTATTACTTTTTTATGTGGTTGTACAAATACAAATAAGTGGGAAGTATCTTTACCAAATAATTATGAGATAAGAAGAATTAATAATACTACTGTTGTTCTTGGAAAGTTAGTCGAAGAAAAATTTGTAACAGAAATTAACGGAATAAAAATAGGCATAGAAGAATATGTAAGCAAATTTTCATACAGCAATAATTATATAGCTGCTATGTGCATAATACCAACTGATGATAAAATTGATATAAAATATTATATAGTAGATAGTAAAAATAGCAATCTATATGGACCATATGATAGTGAAGAAACATATAACAAGGTAAAAGAAAAAATAGTTGATGAAAATTTAGGTGAATGGATTGATACTATTGAAAAACCGCAATAAGAAGTATTTGATTAGAAAGGAATAAGACTGATGGAAGATATAAAAAAAAGAATTGATGAACTTGTAGAAATATTAAACGAAGCAAATTATAATTATCATGTACTTGATAAACCAACAATAACAGATCAAGAGTTTGATAAATATATAAGAGAGTTAATTGTACTAGAAGAAGAACATCCCGATTTAATTCGTGAGGATTCTCCAACATCTAGAATTGGTGGAACTGTCTTAGAAGGGTTTAATAAAATAACACATGAAATACCAATGTTATCACTTAGTAATGTTTTTAACGAAAGTGAGATTATTAATTTTGATTCAAAAATCAGAAAAGAAGGAATAAATCCTCATTATGTATGTGAATTAAAGATAGATGGTTTAAGTGTCTCCTTAAAGTATAAAAATGGTAAATTAGTATCAGCAGCAACTAGAGGAGATGGAGTAACTGGAGAAGATATTACTAACAATGCTAAGACCATTAAAACTATTCCATTAGTAATAAAAAAACCAATTGATATAGAAGTTCGTGGTGAAATATACATGAGTAAGAAAACCTTAGAAAGTATTAACAAAACGAGAGAAGAAAACAATCAACCACTTCTTCAAAATTGTCGTAATGCAGCAGCAGGTTCAATTAGACAATTAGATTCTAAGGTAGCAGCATCAAGAAAATTAGACTGTTTTATTTATCATCTTCCAAATCCAGAAGATTATGGTATCAAGACTCATTATGAGGCATTACAATTTATGAAAGACTTAGGCTTTAAAACTAATCCTAATAATAAACTAGCAATGGATGTTAATGGTATTTTAGATTTCATTAACTATCAAACAGAAAATAGAGTGAAATTACCATATGACATCGATGGAGTAGTTATAAAATTAAATAATTTAAAAGAACAAAAAAAGATGGGATTTACTGCCAAATATCCAAAATGGGCAACTGCTTATAAGTTTCCTGCTGAAGAGGTTTTAACTAAATTAACTGATATTATCTTTACTGTAGGTAGAACAGGACAAATTACTCCAAATGCAGTGCTAGAACCTGTAATTGTAATGGGTTCGACAATATCACGTGCAACTCTTCATAATGAGGAATATGTAAAAAGCAAGGATTTAAGAATCGGTGACATAGTTTCAATTAGAAAAGCCGGAGATGTAATTCCTGAAGTAGTAGAAGCTAAAAAAGACCGTCGTACTGGAAATGAAAAGAACTTTGAAATGGCAAAAAGATGTCCAATTTGTAATGAATTTATATTTAAAAGAGAAAATCAAGCTGATTATTATTGCGTTAACCCAGTTTGTCCAGCTAAAGATATTGAAGGGTTGTGCCATTTTGTATCAAGAAAAGCCATGAATATTGATGGACTAGGAGATCATATCATTGAAGATTTTTATAATCTAGGATTTATTAAGACATTTTACGATATTTATCATTTGGAAAATCACAGAGATAGCTTAACTTTATTAGAAGGCTATGGTGATAAAAGTATAGATAATTTAATAAAAGCTATCGAAAATAGTAAGAAAAACTCTTTAGAAAGGCTACTTTTTGCTTTAGGAATTCCAAATGTCGGAGAAAAAACTGCTAAATTGTTAGCAACTAGGTATGAGTCTTTAGATAATTTAAGAAAAGCAACAATTGAAGAGTTAACAGCTATTCCTGATATTGGAGAAATAATTGCCAAATCAATTACTGATTACTTTGCTAAGGAAAAAAATATAAATACCATAAATAAATTAAAGGATCTAGGTATAAACACCCTTTATACAGGTGAAAAAAGAAAAGAAGCCGAAGACTTCCTTGATAAAACATTCGTTATAACAGGAACACTTGTAAAATATACAAGAGACGAAGTAGAAGAAAAAATAGGACTTCTTGGTGGAAAATGTTCATCATCGGTAAGTAAAAAAACTTATGCAGTTATTGTTGGGGAAAACCCTGGTAGTAAATACGATAAGGCAATCAAGTTAAATATTAAAATACTAAATGAAGAAGAGTTAGAAGACTTATTTAAAAAATATGAATAGGAGGCATAAAAATGGAATTTGTTACATTAACAAATGAAGAATTCAAAGAATTTTCTAAAAACCACGAATATACTAGTTTTTTTCAAACTATAGCATGGGGAAAGTCTAAAGAAAACATCGGTTGGAAAATGTATTTAGTTGGTGTTAAAGAAAAAAATAAAATACTAGCAGCCACTATGATTTTAGAAAAAAATTTAATCAAAAAAATAAAGATTTTTTATTCTCCTAGAGGATTTCTAATTGATTATAGGAATCAAGAACTATTAAACTTTTTTATAGATAACATAAAAAAATATGCTAAAGAAAAAAAAGCATTGTTTATAAAAATTGATCCCTATGTAGAAAATTTTGAACGAGATAAAGACGGAAAAATTATTGAAAATGGTTACTCTAATAATGATATTATAAAAATACTAGAAAGAAAAGGTTTCAAACACCAAGGCTTTAATCTAGAACAAGGAACTAAGTTACAAGGACGTTGGCTTTTTGTAACACCAACCAAAAATAAAACAATTGAAGAAATAGAAAAAGGAATGGAAAAGTCTGTAAAAAGGCAAATAGCAAAAAATGAAAAATTACAAATTGAGGTAGTAAAGAAAAAAGAAAGTGATATTGAAGAGTTCTACAATATTATGAAATCAACATCTGACAGAAGAAATTTTGCCTCTCGTTCCTTAAACTATTATAAAAATATGTATCATGAATTACATAAAGAAAATTTGTGTGAGTTATACTTTGTTGTTTTAAATACAAAAAAGGCTAAAAATGATTTAGAAAAGCGAATAGAAATAAAGAAGCAAATAATTAACCAAAATAACGAAATATTTGATAAAGCAACTATTATTTCTGAAAATCAACGAAGGCAGGAAAATGGTGCTATAATAAATGTTAAGAAATTCGAAGAAAGAAAAAAGCAAGACCAAAATGATTTAAATATTCTTGTTAAGCAGTTAGAAGAAATAGAAAACATAAGATCGACTCACAAAAAAGATGAAGTAACGTTAAGTGGAATATTGGAAATCTTTTATGGTGATGAAGTTCTTGGACTATATGGTGGAACTTATGAAGAATTTACATCTTACAGTCCATTTAATATGATTCACCACTACATTTTAAAATACGCTTGTAAAAACAACCTTAAAAGATATAATTATTATGCTATCAGTGGTAACTTAAATAAAGATGATGAACAATATGGGATTTATTATACCAAAAGAAGTCTTGGTGGCAAAGTAGTTGAACTTATTGGAGAATTTGACTTAATACTAAATAAACCACTTTATTATTTATATAAAATGGCCTTTGCTATCAAAATAAAACTAAAAAAATTTAGAAAATAGATTTTTTTTAAAGTATAAGGGCTTTAAGTAAAAATTACTTTTTTTAAAATGAAAAAGTAAGAATTTGTAAGATAAAAGTAAACACAAAAAAATAAGTGTTTACTTTTACTTTTTAGAATAAATAAGCATATAAACTTTAACAAAAATAAAAAAAAGTGTTATCTCTAACACCAAACACAATTATTTAATACATTTTACCAGTAATTTTTCTAAAAATATACTTGGCTTTTCTAAAAATACGATAAATATCATAATGAAAACTTACTTTTAAAGTAAACTCACCAATAAGTTCAACAACATTACCATTAAAGCCTTTCTTAATTTCAAAAATGGAATAGTACTTGTCATTAGGATCAAAATTACCACTTATTCCATAAAAATCGACGTAATGTAGTCCTTTCTCATAAGCATCTTGAATATGTCTATTATACATAGCATACTTAGGGATAAATTTACGATAATTATTATCCATTCCACTATGAAGTGTCAAATGATAATTACCAGAAACAAGAGAAACAAGAGTTGCAATATCTTTACCATCTGGATACTCTTCATGTAATTTCTTTGCTTCATCAATTTCCTTCTTATACTTATCAATTAACTTATTACATGTCTCCTTTTGTTGAATAAGCTTACTTCCAACCATATCATGAGTCATTTTCTCTTCAATTTCTTTAAGCTTTTCCTCTTCACTTTTTAAAAGACTTTTTGAGTTATTAAGATATTGACTAGTATCAATATATGCAATATAAAAAGTTACCAAATCACCCATAGCATCCATCATATTTTCAAAATAAGTAAGATCTCGAACCTTAAAAGCTTTTCTATCTCCAGTTTCTTTAAGCATACTAACAACAAATGGTAATTCTTCCTTAGTAGCACATCTAACCTTAACACCCTTTGAATCTAAACTTTCAATATTCTTTCTTGTACTTTTTGAAAAAGTTTTTTTTAAGTTTTCATAATCTCTATCCAACTTAACCCAATAATTAAATCTAGATTGATTAACAAAATCATTTCTAAAACCATAATGGACATAACCTAACTCTTTCAAGTTATTTAATGCCTCATCATCTCTTTCATCATTAGCCATAATAGAACCATCAGTATTTCTCATTCGATACAAGATATTTGGTTCAATCTTAATAACCATTCCATTATGAGCCTTAGCATACTTTTTAACATTATCTGTAAAAAATTTTAATAACTCTTTATTATGATAATCAATCAAGAAACCCCTAGCTGCATAAAACCTTTTCTTTCCAAACATACAATCAGTCTCTGTAAGCATACTAGCAGCAATAATTTTACCTTTCTTTTTAACTCCGACATAATGAATGATACTACCATATCTACTTCTTAAATCGGCCATTTCTACAGTTTGAAAAAAAGACTCCTGTTCATGGCTCTTACTAAATTTTTTAAATTCTTCACTACTTAACGTTGTAAACTCCATTATTTACGCCTCCTTAATTTATCAGTAAACTTTTTAACTACATCACTACCAAATGAATCCCTAACTAGTCCTAACTTAAAAGAATAAATTAAATATACAATTCCCCCAATAATAGTATAAAGAATGACAACAAAGAACGAACTAACACGTCCTATTTTAGGAATAGGTACAATTAATTTTACTAAACTAAGAACTGTAACCATTACAATAACTCCCAAGACAGTTCTACATAAAACACTTAAAGGTTTTCTAAACTCTAACTTTATTGTTTTCTTTAAATATACTAAAACCATTATAACAGATACCATATTACCTAAAATTGTAGAAAATACTGCTCCATATCCAGGAAATAATCCAAGATAATCACATAAATAAACAAGTGGAACATCACAAATGGCATTTACAATTAATCCAATTACTAAATCAATAAATAAAAATTTAAATTTTTTTAAAGTAAGAAGAGTAGTAGTAGTTAAAGAAAGTAACACTGTAGAAAGAGAAATAAAAACAGATACCATAAACATCTTTGGACCATACTCACTTAATCCATAAAAAACATTCCAAACAGGATATGCTAAATAAGAAAGACCAACTACCATTGGTATTGTAACAAATAGTAAAATACTTAGAGTTGTAGTTATTTTTTCTTTAACATCTTCCCAATCATTTTTAACCATACTAACAGTTAAATTAGGAATCAAACTAACCATAAAACCAGTACCAATAGCAATAACAATCATATTTAGTTTGTTTCCCCAAGTAGAAATAACACTCATAACACTTTCTGCAACATTAACATCAAAATTAAGTCCATTTACAAGTGTTCTAATTAATAAAAACGTATCAACCGAATTATATAAAGACTTTAAAACATCTCCAAAAACGAACGGAAAAGCATAAAACAAAATTTTAATAATAATATCTTTATTTGTTAAATTAATTTCCTCTTCATCCAAGCATCCAACTTTAAGATCTTTCTTATTATTTTTAACTTTCACTCTCAAATATAGATAGGAACACAAAGAACCAAAAGTAGCACCAAATAAAGCAAAACCAACAGCATATTTAAGAGGCAAATTAAAGATTTTAACAGATACAAAACTACCTACAATAATAATAGAAACACGAATTATTTGTTCAAGTACCTGACTTATTGAAGTAGGTTCCATATATCTATGACCTTGTAAATATCCTCTATACACACTAAGTATTGGTACAATTAAGATAGAAAATGAAATTATTCTAATAACAAAGATTATATCCTGATAACTATTTCCACCACTAATATCACCAATAATTAAATAAGCAATCTGTGGAGCAAAAATAAATAAAACAAGAAAACAAATAATGCCAACTAAACTAAGATATCGCTTAGCAATTTTAAAAGTCCTCTCTTTAGCATCAAAGTAATGAAGAGTATTATACTCACTAATTATTTTACTAATAGCAAGAGGTATACCAGCAGTCGATAAGCTTAAAAATATTGAATAGATATTATAAGCATATCCATATAAGGCACCACCTTGTTCACCTACGATAGAATAAAAAGGAATTACATAAATAATTCCAAGTATTTTACTAATAACGATTCCCATAGTAGCAATAAAAGCACCTTGCATAAAATTGCTTCTTTTTAATCGTGAATATTTCATTTATCATCACCAACAATATAATAATATCACAAAATTTATCTTTTAGCCATAACTTACCAAATTAATAAGCTAAATTAAAATTTAATAAACAACTGTTTTTATCGATTATTTTTATTATAACCACAAAACTAATTAATATTTAATAACGAAAAACAATTAGAAATATTATAAAAGTTTTTTTGAATAATATTTTATTTTCTCTTTATTAATTTCATGTGCCATTATATTTTCTCTTCTAGAATAGTCATATATTGGCATTTTAATATTAATTTCATCTAATAAATTAATTAATTCTAAACAATTTTTAAGGCTCTTTTTAGAAAAACAATTCCCATTTTCAATAAAACAATCATATAAATTATAAACAATACCAACAATATATGTATTTTTAATAAAATAGTAATATTGATATTCATCATCTACACCTGTTCTTCTAGAGTCCTCAGTATAAATATAGTACTCATATGAATCATTATCTTCACATTTAATAGGACTAATTCCACTAATAATGAAAGATGGTCTATTTTTAGAGTAAGACAAAAAACATTCATTATCGGGAATTGTTATTTTTGATAAACTTATGTAATATAGACCATTGTAGGTTCCACCCCAAAAATTATTTAATAATTTATTACATTTAATACCATCAGTTAAAATGGATTTATACTTATGTTTATTATAATCAGTTGAATGATAAAAATAGTCTAAGCTAATCAGGCATTCTTCCTCAAATTTATCTATTATGTTATTTGACATAAATATCACACTTTCTTATGTAATTTGCACAAAATAGTATATCATTTTTCTACAAGATATAAAAACTTTTCTTAATAATCTATTTGTATGCTACATATAAAAAAATACAAATTTAAATATTTAGTTTATGAAAAATATATAGATTAATTGTATAATAATTATATAAACATAAGAAATATATAACAAGCATATAAATAACACTAAAATCAATTATTATTTATTTGTTAATTACAAATTATGTTATAATACTATATATATTTACAAAGGAGAAGAAATATGGACAAATTATCAAAAGAAGAAGTATTACATGTAGCAGATCTTGCACGAATCTATGTAAGTGATGAAGAAATAGAAAATTATAAAATAGAATTAAAACAACTTTTATCTGATGTTGAGAAAATAAAAGATGTCAAAGGATACGATGACGAAATTCTAATATCTCCAACAGATTCTTTTTTAACACCACGTGAAGATGTTGAAAAAGACACAGTAGAGTTTAATGATATAAAGAAAAATATACCAAATACTTTTGGAAACTTTGTGGAAGTGCCGGTGATGATAAATGAGTAAATATCTTAGTTTAAGTATAAAAGAAATAAATGAACTATTAAAAACAAAAAAAATAAAACCAATAGATTTAGTTAATGAAGCATTTGAAGAAATAGAATCAAACAAAGACTTAAATTGCTTTATAACATTGGATAAGGAAAATGCTTACAATAAAGCTAGAGAATTAGAAAATAAAGAAGTAGACAATATTCTTTTTGGTATTCCAATTGCTATTAAAGATAATATTATTACTAAACATCTTAAAACAACCTGTGCATCTAAAATGTTAGAAAACTTTGTTCCAATATATGATGCAACCGTTATTGAAAAGATAAATTCTAAAAACATGATTATCATAGGTAAAACAAATATGGATGAATTTGCTATGGGTTCAACTAGCCAAACAAGTTATTTTGGCCCACCAACTAATCCATGGAATAAAAACATGATAGCAGGAGGATCATCTGGTGGTTCAGCATCATGTATTTCTGCTCGACTTGTACCATTTGCTCTCGGTAGTGATACAGGAGGTTCTATTAGACAGCCAGCTTCATACTGTGGAATCGTTGGTATGAAGCCAACATATGGAAGAGTATCACGTTATGGTTTAGTTGCTTTTGCATCTAGTTTAGATCAAATTGGTCCGATGACTACTAATGTATATAACAATGCTTTATTATTAAATGCTATTGTAGGATTCGATGAACATGACTTAACTTCAGTAGAAAGAAAAGAAGAAGACTTTACCAGATTAATTGGAGAAGATATAAAGGGTATGAAAATTGCTGTACCAAACTTCTTTTTAAGTGATATAATCTCCAAAGAAATCAAAGAAAATGTCGAAAAAATTATTGAGCTTTTAAAAGAAAATGGAGCAACTGTTGACTATGTTGATATAAAATATCTAGATAATGCTGTAAACTTATATCAAATAATTGCTATGGGTGAAGCTAGTAGTAACTTAGCTAGATTTGATGGTATAAAATTTGGTTATAGTTATGAAAATCCCGAAAACTTAGAAGACTTATATAGAAAAAGTCGTGCCATTGGATTTGGAAAAGAAGTTAAAAGAAGAATTATGGTTGGAAGTTATCTTCTAAGTGGAGAAAATGCTACTACTTATTACAATAAAGCTTTATCTATTAGAGACGATATGAGAAAAAGTTTTAAAGACACTTTTCAAAACTACGACCTAATCATTGGTCCGACAACAACATCAACTGCTTACAATTTAGGAGAAGGACTAGATGACCCACGTCAAACATTTATGGATGATATTTTAGTTATTCCAGTTAATATGGCAGGACTTCCTGGATTAAATATACCAATTGGCTTTTCTAAAAAACACTTACCAATCGGTTTACATATAATTGGAGACTCTTTTGAAGAAGCTAAAATGTATAAACTAGCATCTTTTATAGAAGGAAAACTTAATTTAGAATTAAATCCACTTAAGGAGGTAGCAAAATAATGACAGAATATAAAAAAACAATTGGAATCGAAGTTCACTGTGAATTAAAAACTAACACCAAAATGTTTTCTACATCCCTTAATGGTTATCAAACAATAGCTAACAAAAATATTTGTGCAATCGATTTAGGATACCCAGGAACTCTTCCTATTGTTAATAAATATGCAGTTGAACTAGCTCTAAAAGCAGCTATTCTTTTAAACTGTAAAATAAATAGAACAATGCACTTTGACCGTAAAAACTATTTTTATCCAGATTTACCTAAAGGATATCAAATAACCCAAGCAAGAACACCAATTGGAGTAAATGGTTATGTTGAAATAGAAATAGATGGTAAAACAAAAAAAATTGGTATACATGATATTCACATTGAAGAAGACACTGCCAAAAGTATTCATAAAGAAGATAAAAGTTACTTAGACTTTAATAGAGCAGGAGTTCCTTTAATTGAAATAGTAACAGAACCTGATATGAAATCAAGTAGTGAAGCAATGGCTTATCTTGAAAAGTTAAAAGAAATATTGTACTATGCTGATATCTCTGATTGTAAAATGGAAGAAGGAAGTATGAGGTGTGATGTCAATGTTTCAATAAGCAAAACAGAAAAACTTGGAGTTAGAACAGAAACTAAAAACATCGGCTCAATAAGTAGTGTTGGACTTGCCATTAACGAAGAAGCCAAAAGACAAGAAGAAGTTTTAGAAAATGGTGGAAGTATAAAAGAAGAAACCAGAAGATACTCTGAACTAGAAAATAAAACAATCCTTATGCGTGTTAAAGAAACAGGAAACGACTACAGATACTTTCCAGAAGCAGATATTCCATACTTAACTTTAACAGAAGAATATATTGAAAAAGTTAAAAATGATATTCCAATAATGCCAAATGAAAGAAGAAAAATTTATAAAAAACACGAAATATCTGAAATTAATATTGAAAAGATAATTCAAGATAAAACGATAAGTGACTACTTATTAAATTTTGATGATATTAATTTAAAAATAGCAAGTAATCTTCTTCTAGGAGATATTAAAGCATATCTTAACAAAGAAAATAAAAAATTATCAGATACTAAATTAACAATAGAAAAATTTAAAACTGTCGTAAACAAATTAGATAAAGGGGAAATTCCAAATAAGGTATTTAAAGACATTTTAGCTAATTTATTAGAAACAGAAAAAACTTTTGACGAAATAGTTAAAGATAATAATATTGAAACGATAAGTGATACAAAGGCTTTACTTGAAATTGTTAATAATATTTTAAATAACAATGAACCAAGCATAATAGAATATAAAAATGGCCATGATCGAATATTAAAATTTTTAATGGGCCAAATTATGAAAGAAACTAAAGGCAGTGCTAATCCATCACTAGTAAATAAAATTCTGTTAGAAGAAATATCTAAAAGATAAATTGCACTATTTGCGTTATTAAAAAACTTATTGTATAATAAATTTACAATAAAAAGGAGTGGGAGAATGAAATTCTTTAAAAAAAATAAATTTACAGTAGTAGCTTTAGTACTATTTTTAATATTGTTTTTATTCATGATTCAAGCTAAAAATCTTTTCTTTCCTAATGAGGGAAAAGAGCTAATGGGTTCTAGATTAGATGGAAAAGTAAAGGTAGATAAAGATATTTATAATAAAATAAAGGAAGAATTATCAAAAGACACTAAAGTAGCTAAAATAACTGTTAGTGAAAGTGGTCGTCAAATAAAAGTAATGCTAACCCTTAACAATGATGTTCCTCCATCAGATGGTAAGGTTTTAGGAGAAAAAGTATCAACATATTTTAATGAAAGCCAATTAGGATATTATGATTTTGAGGTATTTTTACTTAAAGAAAGTGAAGAAGAAAATAACTTTCCAATGATTGGCTACAAGCAACATAATTCGAATTGGTCATGGACTAAAGAACGTGAAAAAGAAGTAAAAAAAGATAGTGATGGTGACGAATAATGAAAAAGAAAACATATATTATTGCACCACTTACTATTGCTATCTTAGTTTTTATTGGAGTATATCTTTTCTTAAATTATAAAGATGACATTACAAATTTAACCGTTCTTGAAAAAAGATGGATTGAAGCTAATTCAGATAAAAAGGTTGATTTAGAAATAGTAAATAATATTCCAGTATTAGCAAACAATGGTAATGGAGTAATATTTGATTTTATCGAATCATTTGAAACTGATACAAAACTTGAGTTTACTAAGATTCCATATCTAAAAGAAAATCAACCAACTACTAAATCATTACGTATCAGAGCTTTAAATGATGGAAGTTTACTAAGTGAAAAAGACTTATTGATAACAGAAGATGGATACCTTGCTTTATCAAAAGAAAACGAAAGATATGATGATATTAGTTTTTTATCAGAAAAAGTAGTGGGTGTTTTTACCGATGATGTTGGAGAAGTAAGCTATTACTTAAAAACTTGTAAAAATATAAATTATAAAACATATACAACCATTGAAGAGTTAATGGAAGCCTTAACTAATGACGATGTTAACATTATTATTGTACCAGGATTATTTTACTTAGATGAAATAATTTCAAATAAAGATATTACTATTAATTACTATTTTACAGAGATGAGTAAGAAATACGTTTTAACATTAACTGAAGATAACAATAAATTAAATGAAATAGTAAAAAAATATTTTGAAAATTGGAAAAATAAATATTATGTTGACAAGTACAATTCTCATTATTTAGATTATTATATTGAAAAGAATAATATTAATGACAAGAATAGAGCAGAAATGCTATCTAAAAATTATGTTTATGGATATGTTGATAATCCACCATATGAAACAAAAATAGATGATGGTATAGCAGGAATATCTGGTGAATATATTGCAAGAATTGAAAGACTAACAGGTATCAAATTTGAACTTAAAAAGTATAAGAACTTAGATGCCTTAAAAGAAGGAATAAAAGGGCAAGAAGTAGATTTGTATTTCGATTATTTTGGAAGTACTAATTTTAATTATAAGGCAACAATGTCACCATTTATTGAAAAATATGTTGTCTTAGCAACTACTAAAAATTCAAGTATTATAACTTCATTTGAAAGTTTAAAAAACGAAAAAGTAAATATGCTTGGAAATAATGTTTTATATAATTATTTTAAAGAAAATTCAAAAACACACATTGAAGAATTTGCATCTCTTGATAAACTTAAATCAAATGGTAACTTAATAATAATCGATAAAGAAGTATATGATTATTATCGTACTAATAAATTTGCCAAATATGAAGTTTTATATCAAGGGTATATCAGTGGTGATTATCGTTTTATGGTAAAAAATGGCAACGATAATTTTTATCAATTATTTAATTATATGATGTCAACTAACTCATACTATAAATATCGAATCAATGGACTTAACTCTTTAGATATTTCATTGATAGAAAGAACTACTTTTGAAGAATTATATTTAATTGTTTTAGGATTAGTATTATTACCAATTTTAGTTGTAATACTAGTAATGCTATATTTGAAAAATAAAAAGAAAAGTAAAGAATTACGAAGAGAAGATCGTCGTAAATATACTGATATATTGACATCTTTAAAAAATCGTAATTATTTAAATACTAACATGAAAGTTTGGGAAAATAGTAAAGTTTATCCACAGTCAGTTGTAATAGTTGATTTAAATAATGTAAAATATGTAAATGACAATTATGGACACGAAGCTGGAGATAATTTAATTGTTAAAGCTGCTGCTATTTTAGTTAATACCCAACTTGAAAATAGTGAGATAATTAGAACGGACGGTAATGAGTTTTTAATATACTTAGTAGGATATACGGAAAAACAAATTGAAACATATTCTAAGAAATTAGTTAAGGAGTTTAAGGAGTTACCATATGGTTTTGGTGCAGCTGTTGGTTTTAGTATGATTGTTGATGATATAAAAACATTAGATGATGCTATAAATGAAGCAACTTTAGAGATGAGAACTAATAAAGAAGAATCAAAATAACAAGTGGTGATACTAGTGAAAAGAAAAATTAAAAAGTTTTTAAATAAAGCTTTAGTTGCTTTTAAGAAGCCAGAAATGCAGATTTTACCAGGTCAACTGGCTTTTTTCTTTGTCTTATCAATTATTCCATTAATAGCTATTTTCGGAAGTATTGCAACAACTTTTGAAATAATTTCAATTACTGAAGTAGAAAATTTTTTAGCATCAGTATTACCAAAAGATACACTTGATTTATTGCTTCCTATTTTGTCAGGAAAAGGATTAAGTGTTAATATTATTATATTTTACATATCAGCAATAGTTCTTGCTAGTAATGGTACTCATTCAATGATTACAGCATCAAATCTTTTGTATAAATTCAAAGCCAAAGACTATTTATCTAGTAGAATAAAAGCTATGATTATGACTATAAACTTGATATTCTTATTAATATTCGTTCTTTTAGTGCCGGCTTTTGGTAATAAAATAATTGATTTAATATGCAGGTTTATTACAACAGATACATTAAAAGAAAATATTGTTTTGATTTACCAATTATTAAAGTATCCTCTATCATTGTTTTTGATTTTTTTTAATATTAAACTTTTATATACTATGGCACCTGATGAGGGAATCAAGAGTAAAACGACAACAACAGGAGCTATTTTTACTACTATTGGATGGATGATTGCATCAGAAATATATTCATTTTATGTTTCAGAGTTTGCTAAGTACAATTTGTTTTATGGAAGTATTTCAAATATTTTAATTTTATTAATGTGGGTTTACATTTTAGCATATGTGTTCGTTTTCGGTATGGCTTTAAATGCCAGTAGCTATAAAGAGGAAATATGAAAAGACCAATTTAGGTCTTTTTTCTACCTAATAGTTGATAAAAGAGTATATAAAAGGTATAATTAATTTATATAATAAAAGGTAGGTAAAAATATGAAGAATAAAAAAGGTATCATAGTAGTTATAATGATAGTTTTAGCTGTTGTCTTAGTTGGTACAAGTTATGCATTATGGCAAATTACTCTAACTTAAGAGTCAACTAATGTAGTAACAACAGGTTGTTTTAACATAGAGTTTCAGGATAATAACCCAATTACTTTAGAAAATGCTGTACCGATAACTGATGAAGAGGGTAGTAAACTTACTCCATATTCATTTACTTTAACAAATACCTGTGATACTTTAGTAAAATATCAAATAAACTTAGAAGTATTAGATTCTACAACGCTAAATAATGAATATGTAAAAACAAAATTTGAAGATAAAAATCCTACTCAACTTACAGCTAATAATCTAGTTGTAAAAACACTTAGTAATACTTCTTTTTCTTATAATTTAGATGAGGGAGTTTTAAGCAAAAAGGGAAGTAAAACATTTAATTTAAGACTATGGTTGAATGAAACAACAGAAGCAGTAGAGGATGCAATGAATAAAGTATTTGAAAGTAAGATTGTAGTAAATACTGTTCAAAGTATAGATAATTACACAGAAGATACTCTAAATGGAGCAGACCCAGTATTAAAAACAGACTTAATTCCAGTAACTATTGATAATGATGGAACTGTAAAAAAAGCAGATACTAAAGAAAAATGGTATAGTTATAGTGAAAAGATATGGGCTAATGCAGTAATACTAAAAGATAAAACAAAGTCATATGCATTAAATACAGTAATACCAGAAAGTGATATTGAGTCATATTTTGTATGGATACCAAGATATAGGTATAAAATCTTTAATGATGAAACCTATAGTGGTTTAACTGAAATAGAAGATAGAGTTCAAACAATTGAAGTAGAATTTGAAACAAAAGATGTAGTACCATCAAATGGAACAAAAAAGAATGAATGGTTAACGCATCCAGCATTTACAAGTTTTAATATAAATGGAATGTGGGTAGGAAAGTTTGAAACAAGTAAGTCAAATGATGCTCCTGATAATTCAATTAATTTTTTTGGAATACAAATAAAACCAAATGTAGTAAGCTATCGAAATATCCAAGTAGGAAATGCTTTTTATACAAGTTATGCATATAAAAGAGAAATGGATTCTCATATGATGAAAAATAGTGAATGGGGAAGTGTAGCCTATTTACAACACTCTAAATATGGTTCACAGATGAGCGTTAGATTTAATAACAATAGCAACTTTATAACAGGATATTCATCAGTGGTAGAACCAACATGTGGATATACAAATGATAATAGAGTATGTAATAAATATGGAACAACAAATGATATAACACTTCCCTATAATACCGAAACAGGATACCTTGCCTCAACTACTGGAAATATCTCAGGTATATATGATATGTCAGGTGGAGCTTGGGAATATGTAATGGGAATAATGACTAATCAAAGTGGGCAACCATTATCAGGAAGAAATGCTACCTATAATTCAGGATTTACTGGCAGTTTTGGAGAAGGAGGTTCTCTTGCATCAGGATATTCTTGGCCAGAGGAAAAATATTATGATAAGTATGCTTATGGAACAAGTTATTCAGAATTTACAAGAGGACATTTAGGAGACGCAACAGTAGAAATGGGACCATTTAAGAGTATAATATATGCCAATAATCAAACTAGACAGATTAGTTCCTGGTATGCCGACCACGCCTACTTTGTCAACACGGTCTATCCTTGGGTCGAGCACGGGGGTAGTTTCAATCATGGTTCAGAGTCAGGTATGTTTGCCTTTATTCATACTTACGGCTCAGCTGATGCCTACGGTGGTTTCCGAGTTGTCTTAGCACCATAAAGAATAAAATCCTTAAAAAAATCAAACTAATAATAAAAATTATATAAATTAGTATTAAACCAAGTTACATAAAGAATAATCAAAAAGCAAATCTAGAGTGAGTATAACACACAAAAATTTTTATATCTTTAAATAATAAAAATTCAAATGATATACTAAATATATAAAATAATAAGGAGGTAATTTCAATTGAATAACCAAATAATTTATAAGCCTAAAAAGAAAAATAAAAGAAAACTAATAATATCAATTTTCTTTATAATAACTTTAATTGTTGTAGCAGGTACATCATATGCCATGTGGCAAATGACCCTTGTTCAAACTGATACTAACAAACTAGCAACTGGATGTATAGACTTAAATTTAATTAATAATACTAATAGTATCACTTTAGAAAACGCTTATCCTATTGAATCATCTGAAGAACAAATAGAACAATTGCCAGCATATTCATTTACTTTAGAAAATACTTGTACAACAAATGTAAGCTATTATGTAAATTTAGAGAATGTAACAAGTGCAGAAAAAAAGCTAGATGAATCAGTAATAGAATTTTTACTAAAAAAAGAAGGAATTCCTATATTGCAAGAAATTCTAAGTCCTGACGTTTTAGATGAAGAAGTAATACTTAAAGAAGCCATTTCAGCATCAAGATTATATGAAGGCCATCTTGCACCTGGAGGAAAAGCAACTTTTGACTTAAGATTGTGGATGAGTGATACAACTCCAGCAGAAGATGAATTTATGAATGCCTCTTATGAAAGCAAAGTTACTGTTAAAGCAGTCCTTGAAACAAATTCATTAACTGATAATATCTTAGTTAATAGTAATGAACTACGTAGCACAATATCGGAAGAAGATGGTTCAGAAAGATACATTAATGGTAACTATGTAAAATTGGGTGCCAATAACTACATTTCCAAACTAAAAAAGATAGTTTTTGAAAATAGTAAAAATCCTTACAGTGAAGCAGAACAAGTATACGATTTTAGTCAAGTTCAAAATGGCTCAATTTTAGGTTATTATGTAAAAGATACAGATGATAAGTATATTCTTTACATTCAAGCCGATGGCAATATTAAAATTGATCCACAAAATCCACAATGGGCTCTATTTGCTGATGAAACAACAGAAATAGACCTCGAAGGACTAGAAAATATTGAAGCAACCGATTTACATGGTTTATTTGAAGATTGTCCACGTTTAATAAAAGCTGACCTAAGTAAATTAAATACTTCTAATGTAACTGATATGCAAACTATATTTTTAGGTTGTTTTAACGTTACTGCAACAATAAATATTATGAACAAAGATGTAAATCTTGCTAACGCATTTACTGGAGCTGCTATGGAAGAAGGATCTAGTATAACGCTTAACTATACAACAGAAACAGAAGCATTAGTTGATGATATAATAACAAATAAAGATGAAAATTCAAACATCATCAAAGGTACATTAATTGGATAATTTTTTTAATAATGATTAAAATATAAATATGTAGTAAGTAGGATTTCTCCTACTTACTTTTTTAAATAATATCAATTGATTTAGGAAGAAACAACTATTTATATGGTATAATTAAAATAGGTGGTGATACATTGAATAAATACGCAAAAAGATTTAAAAACAATCTTAAGTATATAAAAGACTATTATATTTACTTAGTAGAGTTAACTGATAATCATCAAAATATCGGAATAACTAATGAATGGATTATCGACAATTATGCAACAATACTAGAAAGAAATAATTTAGTAATGGAAATTTTATCCGATAAAGAATTGCTAAAACAACTAGAAAAAACAAAAGACAAACTATATAATTTGCTTACTAACACTATAGAAAACCAAAATTATAAAGTGACAGAAAAATCTCTTATAAGGGCAATAAACAATTATCAAAATGAAAAAAGAAATTACTTAGGATATCGAGAAATAACCCTTTTAAAACCATTATTTATTATGATAGTAATAGAAAAAATGAAAGAGCTATGTACAAAAGAAAAAGAAAAGTTAGATATTATTCTTAAAGTAGATTATCAAATCTCAAAACTTGAAAAAAATCTTTCTAAGAGTGATGCTATTAAACAGTTAAAAATTAAAGATAACATAACAATAAATCCTACATACATAGAACGTATCAATTATCACTTAACAAGAATAGGTTCACCACTCAATGATGTTTTCTATAAATTAAATGAAATAATTGAAGATAATAATCTAACCCTTAGAAAGATTATTAATAAAGCACAAGATAGTAATATCAAAGCAAATATCTTAATATCAAACCTGTTTAATCTTTTAAAAATGATAGAAATACTAGAAACTGAAACATTGTATGAAGAAATAAGTAAAACAGAAGAAGAATTAAATAAAGATAAAATTTATAAAAAGATGGATGTTATAACAAAGAACATGTATCGTAGTAAAATATTAAAATTAGAAAAATCAAAAAAAATAGATGAATTAACGATAGCAAGACGTTTAATTGCACGTTGTAACAAAGAAAAAAAACATATCGGTTTTTATCTTTATAAACAAGAAAACAAAACTATTGAACAACTAACTTATATTGGTATGATAATAACTATTACATTAGTACTATCACTATTTTTAGCCAAGTATTTAACAGCTAGTTTTATACTAGGATTTTTAGTTCTTCTATTTCCAACAAGTGAGATTGTTATACAAATTATAAATCAAATATTAACTGAACTAAATTCTCCAAAAAGCCTTCCTAGACTAGAATTTAAAGAAAAAATACCATCTTCATGTAAAACAATTTTAGTTGTTCCAACAATTATTAACAGTACTAAAAAAATAGATAAAGTATTTAATGACTTAGAACAGTACTATTTATCAAATAAAAGTGATAATTTATACTTTGCTCTTCTTGGAGATTGTAGTGAAGAAAAGAAACCAATTATTAAAATTGATGAAGAACTCTCTTATTATGGAATAAAAAAATGCAATGAATTAAATAAAAAATATAAAAAGGATATTTTCTACTTTGCCTACCGAAAAAGAATTTATCATGAAAGTGAAGAAAGTTATCTTGGTTGGGAAAGAAAAAGAGGTGCCTTAATTCATTTAAATAGACTATTACTAGATAAGTTTACACCTGAAGAAAAAGAAAAGTATTTTAATATCGAAAACATTTCTGATTTAAAAAAACAAATAAAATATGTCATAACAATTGATTCAGGTAATACACCTGTTGTAAATAGTGTTACATCACTTGTTGCCACTATGGCTCATCCACTAGTAAGTCCAGTTTTAAATAAAACTAAAACTAAAGTTATTTCTGGATATGGAATATTACAACCTAAATTAAGTGTTGATATAACATCTTCTAATAAGTCAATCTATGCTGAAATATTTGCAGGTCTTGGAGGATTTGATATTTATAATACTTTAGTATCTAATTTTTATCAGGATGTCTTTGACGAAGGTAGTTTTATGGGAAAAGGAATTTATGATTTAGAAGTTTTTGATACTTTAATAGATCATCGTTTTCCTACACAGACAATTCTAAGTCACGACTTATTAGAAAGTAATTATCTAAGAAGTGGATCAACATCAAACATAGAAATTATAGATGACTTTTCATCTAGCTTCCTAACAGATATGTCAAGACATCATAGGTGGGCTAGAGGAGACGTTCAAATTACTCCATGGCTTTTTAATAAAGTGAAAAATGAAAATGGAAAATATGTAAAAAATCCAACAAACCCACTTGTTAAATGGAAAATATTTGATAATATTAGAAGAAATTTAATCGATGTATCACTACTTTTAGTTATCTTCTTAGCAAGCATTAATAAAAATGTAAATATGTTGTGGTGGATTCTTTATATTTTTATCATAATTTTACTACCGTTGCTTTTTTATTTAAATAGTAAAATAAGTTTTCAATTTTCAAAAAAAGTCAAGGTAAAACCTTATCATAACATTATAAGAGGTGGACAATCTATTATATTTAGATCATTGATTCAAATAATGACACTTCCTTACAAATCTTTATTATATCTAGACTCTATGATAAGAGCATTTTATAGAGTTTACTTTTCTAAAAAGAAATTACTAGCTTGGATGACAGCAGAAGAAGCCGAAAAGAATATAAAAAATGACTTTAATAGTTATCTTAAAAGTTTCAATATAAATTACATAGTAGCAGCCTTATTATTAGTAGTAACCTTTTTTCTAAATAAGGAAAATTTTGTTATTGCTTGTATTATTAGTCTTTTCTTTCTTCTAGCACCATATGTAATGTATACAATTAGTAAGGATAAAACCCTTACAAGAGGAAGATTAAATAATAAAGAAGAAAATGAAATAAAAAATCTTGCTAAAAAAACATGGCTTTTCTTTGAAGAAAATCTAACTAGTGATAATAATTTTTTAATTCCAGATAATTATCAAGAGAATAGAGAACATAAAAAAGATACTAAAACATCAGCAACAGATATTGGTTTTTCTCTTTTAGCAGTTGTATCTTCTTACAATTTAGGTTTTATAAAAAAAGAAAAATGTTTGTATTTTATAACTAATATTTTAGAAACTATCGAGAAATTACCAAAGTGGAATGGTCATTTATATAATTGGTATAAAATAGAAGACTTATCATCATTATATCCTCACTTTGTCTCTAGTGTTGACAGTGGGAATTTTGTAGCATGTTTAATTGTTTTAAAAGAGTTTTTATTAACTCTTGAGGAAGAACAATTAGTATATAGGATAGAAAAAATGATAAAAGATGCTAACTTTTCGAGGTTTTATACCAAGGATGATGTTTTTAGTATAGGTTATAATACTATTGAAAATTGTTTGTCTATATATAACTACAATCGTTTTGCAAGTGAGAGTCGTCTTCTTAGTTATATTGCTATAAGTAAAGAAGATGTATTAAGTAAACACTGGTTTTGTTTAGATAAAACTTTAACAAAATTTAAATACCATAAGGGAGTAGCTTCTTGGTCTGGATCTATGTTTGAATATTTTATGCCATTAATTTTTATGAAGAATTATAAAAATACATTAATAGATGAAAGTTATGATTTTGCTTATTTTTGTCAAAAGTATTATATGGAGGAAGTAGATAAAAACCTTCCTTGGGGAATCTCTGAATGTGCTTATGATGAACTAGATAATGGTATAAATTATAAATATAAAACATTTTCTGTTCCTTATTTAAAGTTACAGGAATCAAATGATGATCATATTGTTATATCACCTTATAGTTCTCTTTTAGTTTTACCAGAAAGACCGAGGGATGTTTACAGAAATTATAAAAAGTTAAAAAAATTAAATATGGAAGCAAAATATGGTTTATATGAGTCATTTGATACAAAAACAAAAAATCCTGTTTATGCCTATTTTGCCCATCATCAAGGAATGATTCTTGCAAGTATTACTAATTATTTAGATAATAATTCAATTCAAGAATTATTTACTCAGGATACTAAAAACAAGGCTTTTGAAATATTAAATAAAGAAAAAATTCAATTAAATCCAGTAATTGATTTGAAAATAGCTAGATACAAGCGTTTTAATTATGAAAAAGAAGTTATTGAAAACGATATTAGATATTTTAATTATCCTGCTGATTTACCCGAAGTATCATCAGTTTCAAATTCTAAATATACAGTGTTAATGAATGATCGTGGTGATGGTTTTTCAAGATATAAAGAAATACAGCTTAATAGATATCGTAAAGTAACTGAACAAGATTATGGAACATTTCTTTATTTAAAAGATTTAGATACTAATGAAATTTGGTCTAATACTTATGCTCCAATTAATATAAAACCGGATAAATATGAAGTTGTCTTTGCATCAGATAAAATAAAATATATATTGACTAAAAATGATATTACGACTACAACAGAAATCATCGTAACAGCTAATCATCCTGCAGAAATCAGAAAGATAACTATCAAGAATAATTCTAATAAGCCAAAGAAATTAGAATTAACATCTTTTTTAGAACCAACTATAACTGAAAATATTAATGATGTTACTCATCGTACTTTTAATAGTTTATTTATGGATAGTATGTATAATGAAGAAACGGATTCTTTAATTATGAAAAAAATCCTAAGAAATAAAGATAATTCATATTATTTTCTTCATAAATTATATATTGAAGACAAATTAATGCCATATGAGTATGAGACGAGAAGAGAAAACTTTATTGGAAGAAATAGAACTAGTAACAATCCTATTGGATTAGATAAAAAACTATCTAATAAAACTTCAACCCCAATTGATGCTGTAATGAGTATGAGAAGTACAGTTGAAGTAGAACCAGACGGAGAAAAAACAGCTTATATAATGAATGTTTTTGGTACTTCGATTAAACAAGTAACGGATGTTGTAAAATTATATAATTCACTAGAAAAAATCGATGATACTATAATAGAGGCCTCTCTTGAAAATATTAGTAATACAAAAAAACTTGGTATTAACGGAGATGATATGCAGTTATTTAATACAATGTTAAATTATTTGTATCAAACAAGTAAAATAGATATTAACGAAGAAAGAAGAATTATTCTTAAAAAGAATACTTTATCTCAAGAAAATCTATGGAAATTTGGAATTTCAGGAGACCGTCCACTAATTACTGTAACAATCGATAGCTTAGCAGAAGTTGCGGTGGTAAAACAAGTATTAAAAGCTTATGAGTACTTTAAGTCGAAAGGTATTTACATCGATATTGCAATTATTAATGACGAAAAGAAAAAATATCGTAATAATATTAAAAAAGAAGTAGAGTTTGTCAAGTTTTATATCGATAAAATGAATGATTTTAAGAATAGACCAGGTTATATTTATCTAATTGATAAGGATGAGATTAATGATGATGAAAGAATCCTTTTAAATACTTTTGCAAGGCTTAATTTAGATACTAAAAAATATAAATCATTAAAGGATTATATTAAAGATTTACAGAGTAATAATAGTGCAACAAGATTTATTAAGAGTAAAATTCAAGAAAATATAGACTTAGAAACTAGTTCTAATTTAATGTTTTATAATGGTTATGGAGGATTCGAAAAGGATGGAAGCACGTATGTAATAACTACTGATAAAACTCCAACACCTTGGTTTAACATAATAGCAAATAAAAACTTTGGAACTTTAGTTTCTAACAATTTATCTGGCTTTACTTATTATAAAAATAGTCAAGAATTTAAACTTACATCATGGACAAATGATATCATATCTTTTGATCAATCAGAAGGAATTAAAATAAATAATGAATTCTTTAATCCGAGTAAGACAACCCATGGCTTTGGTTACAGTCAATTTACGAGTAGAACAAAATTCTTTTCAGAAAACCTAACTGAATTTGTACCTCGTAATGATAATATTAAAATCTATTTATTTGAAATAACTAATAAAAGTAAAGAAGAAAAGAAAATTAATTTAGAATTTTTCATTAACCCTGTTCTAGGTGAAAGAGAAGAGAAAACTAGTCGTTACATATTATGTGACTATGCTAAAGATAGTAATTATATAAAATTGCAAAATGTTTATAATAAAGACTATCGAAATAATCTGGTATTTTTAGCTTCTAACGAGAAATTGTCAACTGTTAATGTAAATAAAATATTAGTTAAATCTATTTCTAATGAAATAGTGTTGCAAGAAAATGAAACAAAGACAATCGTTTATACACTAGGAGTTGCTAGTAGTGATAAGGAAATAGAAGATTTAATATGTAAATATAAAAATGTAAATGATGTAAAAACTGAGTTAAATGAATTTGTAAAATATTATGACAATTTGCTTGGAACAATAAAAGTAAAGACACCTGATGAGAGTCTAAATTATGTCTTAAATGGCTGGTATTTGTATCAGACAATTATAGGAAGAATTACTGCTAGAGCAGGATTTTATCAAGTTAGTGGGGCTTTTGGATATCGTGATCAATTACAAGATACGACCAATATTGCTAGTATTATGCCTAGTTTATCAAAGGAACAAATTATAAAAAATGCAATGCATCAGTTTATTGAAGGGGATGTTTTACACTGGTGGTTAGAACCTAAGAATTTTGGACTTCGTACTAAGTTTAAAGATGATTATCTCTGGCTAATCTATTCAACAAGCAAATATTTAGAATACACCTCTGATATATCTATTTTAGATACTATGATACCATTTGTTGAAGGGGAATCCTTAAATGAATCTGAAGATGAGCGTGGAATGATATTTCATTTTTCAGAAAATAAAGAAACTCTTTATGAACATTGCCGTCTTGCAATTTGCAAAACTCTAAATGATTTAGGACCACACAACTTACCTAAAATAGGTGGTGGTGATTGGAATGATGGCATGAACAAGATAGGAATTAAAGGAACAGGTGAAAGCATCTGGTTAGCCTTCTTCTTTTATGACATGCTAACAAGATTTATTGATATTAGTAAAAAATATAATAAAAATATCGATACAAGTATATATGAAAAATCCAAAGTTGATTTACAAAAAAACATCGAAAAATATGCCTATGACAAAAATTATTATTTGAGAGCTTACTTTGATAATGGAGACACTTTAGGTTCAATAGAAAATGACGAATGTAAAATTGACCTTATTTCCCAGTGCTTTGCTATTTTAAGTGGTGCTTCTCCACAAGAAAAGTACGAAACACTCTTAGAAAGTATTGACAAATATTTAGTTGATAAAAACACAAAGATTGTCAAATTACTAGCACCGGCATTTGAAAAAACTAAAAACTACCCAGGATATATTAAAGACTATCCTAAAGGAATAAGAGAAAACGGCGGGCAATATACTCATTCAGTAGCATGGTATGTGGAAGCCTTAATTAAAGCTGGAAAAATAGATGAAGCTTACAATATATATCAAAACGTTAATCCAATAAACAGAAGTCTAACTAAGAAAGATGCTGATATATATAAAACTGAAAGCTACGTTATTGCAGCAGACATTTATTCTAATAAAGAACATAAGGGAAGAGGTGGATGGACTTGGTATACAGGAAGTGCCGGTTGGTTTTACAAGGTTGGTATTGAAGATATTTTAGGATTAAATAAAAAAGGAGAGACTTTAGAAATTAATCCACATGTACCAAAAAGTTGGACCACATATGAAATAACATATAAATATATGGATACGATATATAATATAAAAGTAATGAAAGAAGAAAAAAATATAATTATGGTAGATGGTAAAGAAACTAAAATAATAAATTTAGTAAATGATAAAAAAAGCCACGAAGTAATTGTTAAATGGAGGTAAGACAGTGATAAGAATAAATTCTAGATATATTAAGGAATATGATAATCCAATTGATACCAATAGAAAAGACGAAATAAAAGAAAAATTATTTTCGAATCATCCTATGACAGCATGGACCAATATTGATACAACTATTTCCAAGGAAGAAATAAAAAAAATAAAGATAATTAGGGACAAAATCATTAAAGAAAAAGTAGATATTTTAATTGTTATTGGTATTGGTGGATCATTTTTAGGAGCCAAAGCTATAATTGATAGTCTAAATCCATACTTTTCTTCTAAAAAACCAGAAATAATTTTTGCTGGAACAACACTATCAGGAAAATACTTAGAAAATCTTTTAAATTATATCGAGGGTAAAAATGTTTATGTAAATGTTATTTCAAAATCAGGAAATACATTAGAAACAGCAATTACTTTTGATTTAATTGAAGATTATATGAAGAAAACATATACTAATTATAAAGAAAGAATAATTGTGACAACTGACAAAGAGAACAATTCACTAAGAAAAAAGGCTGTAGTAGAAAATTATGAAACACTAAATGTGCCACAAAATATTGGTGGTAGATTTTCATGCCTTTCAGTAGTAGGACTTTTACCAGTTGCTATAAGTGGAATTGATATAGATAAGCTTTTAGATGGGGCTAGAAATGCTACAAAATATTTGGATGATGCCTTTATATATGCAAATATCAGATACAATCTAGAAAAAGAAAATAGAGTAGTTGAATTAATTACAATTTATGAAGAGAACTTAGAATCATTTGGTAGCTGGATTTCTCAACTGTTTGGAGAAACACAAGGTAAGAATGGTTTAGGAATACTGCCAGTTACTAATGTGTATACCAAAAATTTACATTCTATTGGGCAATATCTTCAAGAAGGAAGAAAGATATGTTTTGAAACAGTATTGAAAATTCTAAAATCTAGTAGTTTGCAAACTAAAGAAAAATTATCCCTCCAAAAGTTAAATAATATAGTATTAGAACAAGTAGCAACTGCACACAAAGAAGGACAAACTCCAAGTCTAATAATTGAAGTAGATGAAATGAATGAATATACACTTGGAGAATTAATTTATTTCTTCTTTCTAACAGCAGCAATTGGTGGTTATCTCTTAGAAATAAATCCATTTAACCAACCAGGAGTAGAACGTTATAAGTATTTAGTAAATGAAGAATTAAAAAATGTTAGATGATACCTAACATTTTTTTATTTTGTTTTTACTTTGTGTAATTGGTAATTGAAACAATAGTTAATTTGGTGTTAGTATAGATATATAGACACGAAATTTCGAACGATGTGATATAATA